>CAJQNR010000108.1 GCA_905479715.1 uncultured Sphingorhabdus sp. | reverse complement strand
CTTTCTGATCCCCGCAGTGCAGCAGGACTGGCACGGCGATCTCCAGGCGCTCGGCAGCATGGGCGCGGCCTTTGCCCTGACCCAGGGCGCCAAACAGGCCTTCCCCCACCTGCGTCCCGACGGCAGCGACAATGACAGTTTCCCCTCGGGCCACAGTTCGACCGCCTTCGCCGCCGCCGCGACCCTGCAGAACCGCTACGGCTGGCAGGCCGGTGTCCCGGCCCAGCTGGTCGCCGCCTTTGTCGGCGTTGCGCGGGTGCAGGCGCACAAGCATTACTGGTCCGACGTACTGGTCGGCGCGGCGATTGGCGAGGCGACCGGCTTCCTGATCACCTCGAAACGCAATCCCGATGCCGAGGTCATTCCCTTCGGCGACACCAGGAGCGCCGGAGTGGTTGCGCTGGTCAAATTTTAGGGCATAGTGCGGCGATCGGAAGTGATCAGGGAACGCACAAATGTTCAAAGCAATTTTCGCGGTCGTGGCCGCCATGTCTCTCGGTAGCGCCGCCGTGGCGCAATCTGGCGAAGCCGACAGCGGAGACACCCGCTGGTCGATCGCAATCCACGGCGGCGCCGGCACGATCAAGCGCGACAAGATCACCCCCGAACAGGACCGCGACATCCGCGCCGCGCTCAGCCAGGCGCTGGCGGCAGGGTCGAAGATCCTGAAAGACGGCGGCACCGCCCTGGACGCGATCACCGCGACCATCATGGTTCTCGAGGACAATCCCAATTTCAACGCCGGCAAGGGCGCGGTCTTCACCTGGGACCGGACCAACGAGCTCGACACCAGCATCATGGACGGCAGCGACCTGTCGGCTGGCGCGGTCGCCGGGATCAACGGCACCAAGAACCCGATATTGCTCGCCCGCGCGGTCAAGGATCATAGCCCGCACGTGATGCTGTCCGGCGAAGGCGCCAACCAGTTCAGCCGCGAACAGGGGCTGGAACAGGTGACACCGGATTATTATTCCACGCCGCGCCGACTGCAACAGATTGAAGCCGTGCTCGCCAAGGAGATCAGCGCCGCCGATGTTGATTATAAATTCGGCACGGTCGGTGCCGTCGCCCAGGACCGCAGCGGCAATATGGCGGCGGGCACCTCGACCGGCGGCATGACCGGCAAGCGCTGGGGCCGGATCGGCGACAGTCCGATCATCGGTGCCGGCACCTATGCCGACAACCGCAGCTGCGCGATTTCGGCAACCGGATCGGGCGAGTATTTCATCCGCCTCGGTGTCGCCCACGAAATCTGTGCGCGTATCCGGATGCGTTTTTCCGAAGCGATCAAGGAAGCCCAGTTGACCGTGCCAAAAGATAAAGATGACAATTACTCTTACGCCATTCACGCCAGCGAATTTCAACTGCCAGATGAGGAAATCCAGCAGATCGCGGATGATGTGATTGCGGAACTCGGAGAGCTGGGCGGCGATGGCGGGATTATCTACGCAACGCCATGGGGTCAGGCGGGCTACAGCTTCAACACCGCCGGCATGTATCGCGGGCGCGCGACCAGTGAGGGTGAGATGGGTGTCGCGATTTATGGCGATGAGGAGTGAGCAGGCGACAACATTGCAATGCGAACCCCAACATCCGCTGAGGAAGCAAGAACATAGATTGCGGATCACGATTGAGGAGCTTCGGCTTCCGCTCCGATTGCGGTCGTTCATGTTATCAGGCTCTAATGTCCGCTTTGGGCGCAAAAGTGGCCATAATATAACGTCTTGCGCCTCCAACAATCGTAACTTAAAATCCAACGGATTGATCAGATCAAATACTCGTGAATGTGGATCCAACAGCTGTCTAATCTAATACGGCAACGGTCAGTATTCTCAAATATACAGAATTCTAAAGGGAATTAATCTGCTATGAGCCGTTCGCTATCTCACAGGTTAGGTATTTTGGCTGAGCGCTTTGCAGAGCCTGCCTTCTACAAAGATCAAATAAAATATCGTATGTTTCGACAGTCTTGGAATGTAGGTGTTACCGCATATCCGGTTCACATTGTCGCTGGCTTGGGGGGAATACAGAAACAAAAGGAGGCTTTGCATGAAGTCATGTGGATGGAGGAAAAAGCATCCCATTTCAAAGCTGATCCATTCATAGTTAAATCAAATAGGGCATCGGATGAGTATATAATTTATTATGAAAATTTTAGCTGGTCGAAATCGATCGGGAAAATTGACCGTGTGATTTATAATGGGAAAGGCTTTTCACGGCCTGTGTTGTCCCTTGATTCACCATTTCATTTATCTTACCCTTTTGTTATCGATCACCTAGGTGTCAAAGGCTACGTACCTGAACATTCGCAGAGCGGAGACGTTTCACTCTACCTTACAGACGACACCGGTGAGATAGTGAAAAAACGATCTTTAGTGAAGCGCTTACCTTTAATAGACAGCACGCTTTTCGAGCATGATGGTCTCTTATGGTTGTTCGCAACTAAACCAGGCGCAGCAGAAAATTCTGATCTTTTTATATTCTACGCCGAGGGGTTAGATAAGCCTTGGCGAGAGCATGAGCTAAATCCGGTCAAATCCAATGTTTCTAACGCACGGCCTGCTGGCAAGCCTTTTACATTTCAGAAACAGCTCTTCCGGCCTGCGCAAAATTGTTCTTCTCATTATGGGCAAAACATTGTTGTCAACCAGGTTACGAAACTAACAACTTCTGAATTTGAAGAAAAGCCGATATCTGAGATAAGGCCACTAAAAGGGGAACGATATAGCTACGGCTTACATACCATTTCTCATTGCGATCAATATTCAGTCATCGATGGGGCAAGGCTGACTAGCAAAATTCACCCATTGCTTGATGGGACAGTAAAATTCATAGCCTGACCGAGGAACTTAAACTATTTGTGCTCGACTTTGATCCCTATCAACCCGACAAATTTGCCAAACCCTTCCGAAATTTGTGCTAAAAAGAAACGGATTTCGGGGGGTTGCCGTTTGGCCAATCGTTTAAATGGTCTGATAATGGCACGCACCAGAGTCGCCGCCGTATGAACAGTCAATCTTTTCCGACTCAAGCCTCCTCGGATCGATGTAATGACCGATGAGTTTCCGTGCCAAAAATAACGCCGGATTTGATACCGTAGTGTAAGACGTTCTTCTGGTTCATTTTCCCATACCCATGCATTTTTGGCAAAATTCAAGCGGTAATCCAACCTAGAAAGGCTTTGAAAGAACACCATGTCTTCTCCACCGATCTTGCCTAAGTTCGGGTCGAACCGTAAGTCAGGTCTGGCACAAAGCAGTTTGCTTGAAATCAAGCAGTTGTTTGTGAATGCCGTCGACAGAGTTTCTCCGTCAACTGCTCCAAACTCTCCCAATTCCAGGAACGGTTGAGATTTGATCCAATCCGGTGCATGCGCTGGCGCGCGACGAAGCATCAATCCTGTGGTAACATCTGCTTTGGTCCATTCCTGAACACGCACGAGTTCAGGTATCCAATTCTCCGATGGTTCACAGTCATCGTCCGTCATCGCAATCCAATCGCCTCGCGACTTTGCATCTTCTAAAGCCAGATTGCGTGCGATCGAGATATTTCTTGCTCCCGAATGTTGGTAGGTAATCCCAAGCGCAAATTTTTCTTGGTAGGATTTTACGATAGACTCTGCCGTTCTATCATCACTATCATCGACGATAGTCACACCTAGGTCCACACTGTTCCACTTGGAGGCAGAAAGGTCCACAAGACGATTGAGAAGGCTTTGCAGCGGACCATTTCGATAAAAGGTACAAATCGCTACTATGACTTTTGTGTTTTTGGTTTGCAAATCGGTGCTTTCAAGTTTTAGCTGTCTGATATGTGTGTGAAACAAACCTATTAAATGAAGGCCTTAGAAGGTATCAGAAAGTCCGCTGGGGAAGTGGATTTTATTAGGAAGTGCTTTTCCGCCTATTGCTTTAACAATCGCGGGGCGTGTTTTTTTCTTAAACGGCGATATCACAGGATGTTGATAAGGCGTGTTGGCCTCAAAGCTGGCAATATGTACTCCCGCCTTCTTGCACAGATCTTGTATCAGATTTCTGGGCTGGTGATCGCCTGGATCTAATGCACCTATCTCTAGGTAAGCAGCACCATGAGTTTTACGCCGAATGCCGAAACCGCATGCCCCATCCAAGTCAGAAATCACAAGACCCTCAATAGCTGCCCGTATTTTCCACTCAATCAATTCACTAACATTAGGAGCGAATCCTTGGTCATCTTGTTCTAGGTTGACGAACAACCGACTACCTAGTGCAGGGAAGTAAGTCTTCGTCAGAAACAATGTTTGATATCCCAGTTTTTTTTCGAAAAGTGGGTGCGACACAGGATTAGGGAAGCCAAATATCCAGGAACCACCTAGCTGAGCAACAACTTCTTCACTCCGCAACAGAAGCTTGGGCCACAAACCCTTACCTCTAAAAGCATTTGCAGAAGCACTAAAGCCAGACTGGTAGCCGTAAACTTCGGCACTGCAGCTTATGAAGCTATGTCGAATAAACGCGTTCATTGTTGCAAGTTCATTGTCGATCCATCCAGTGACAATTACAGAGCTTCCTTCCCCGAAGTCGATTTGGTCAAGGGTTTTTTCCAGACTCTGCCGAACACCAAGAGATTCTGTAATAACGCCGGTGAGGCTTTCGGCATGATCCGACAAGCTTTCCAGAGTGGTGAAGGTCCTGATTTCGAGTGAATCGTCTGCCATTAGAAGTCCTAATATTTGAGGCCCATTACATATTGTCGACAAGTGTTATTTCGACGTATCTACTTTCAGCATAATCGTTGCAAGTCAGGTAGCTAAAAAACCGTACAGATTGCCACTTGAATGCCTCTATTTGAGTTGTGAAGCTGTTAAGTTTTAATCTGCTTAAAACAGGTTTTCACGCACTTTTCTAATCTCCGCTTTCGGGATGTAGCTGCCATTACCAATTGCTCGTTTCAATGGCCGCTTGCCACCCATTTGTGACCGTTCAGTCAAATCTGCAGACATTCACTGTGTTTAAGACTGTTGCAGATGCAAAGAAGCCATAGTTGAATCGCGTCGAGACCGGAGCATAGAGCCGAGAAATTTCCCGCTTCCCCTGACTTAACCACTCGGTTAAACTCGTGCCATGATATCGCAACCGGCTACCATCTGATGATCCTGTCCTACATTGCTTCATCGCGCTATACTGGCCAGATGGTTGACGCAGCATCAGATTTCCCGATCGAGGTGGCCGTTTTGGAAGGTCACACTAGGCAACCGCACGCCCGGGCAAAACCCCCATTTTTCTATTGCCTCCAGCCAAAAGTCACAGAAAATAAAAATCTCCATAACTGTAAAGATGACCGGACCCGAACATGACATGGAATCCCGAACTTGAAGAACTGGCCGAGCGCCAGCGGCTCGCCGAAAAAATGGGCGGGGAGGAAAAAGTCTCTCGCCAGCATGGGCGCGGCAAGCTTGATGCGCGGGCGCGGATTGCCGGAATCGTCGACGAGGACAGTTTTCGCGAGATTGGCAAGATCGCGGGGCGCGGGACCTATGCCGATGATGGCACGTTCGAGGATTTTGCGCCCAGCAATCTGATCTTCGGCCGCGCCAATATCGAGGGCCGTCCGGTTGTCGCTTCTGCCGATGATTTCACCGTACGCGGCGGCGCTGCCGATGCGGCGCTGCACCGCAAATTTGTTCAATGCGAGAAAATGGCGCACACGCTGGGCATCCCGATGATCCGGATGATCGACGGCACCGGCGGCGGCGGCTCGGTCAAAAGCCTGGAAGATATGGGCTTCACCTATGTCCCGGCCGTACCCGGCTGGGAGGACATCATCAAGAATCAGGACACCGTGCCGGTGGTAGCTCTGGCATTGGGTCCGACAGCGGGCATGGGCGCTGCGCGCGCCGTCGCCAGCCACTATTCGATCATGGTCAAGGGGCTTTCGCAAATATTTGCCGCCGGTCCTGCCGTGGCTGCGGCTATTGGCGATGATCTCAGCAAGGAGCAATTGGGCGGGTCCGACATCCACACCACCAACGGGGTCATCGACGAAGAGGTCGCCAGCGAAGCGGAGGCCTTCCTCACCGCACGTAAATTCCTCTCCTATCTGCCAAGCAATGTGAACCAGCTCTCCGCCCGCGCCGAGAACTGGGATCCGGTCGATCGCAAGGACGAAAGCCTGCTTTCCGCCGTGCCGCGAGAGGACAAGCAGGTCTATTCGATGCGCAAGATCATGACTTCGGTCTTCGATGAAGGCAGCGTGTTCGAAATGGGCAAGCGCTGGGGCCGTGCCGCGATCACCGCCTTTGCCCGGCTCGACGGCTGGCCCGTCGCCGTACTGGCGAATGATCCCAGCTTTCTCGGTGGATCCTGGGAAGCCAAATCCTCGGAAAAGGTCGAACGCTTTGTAAAACTGGCCGGGCAATTCCATCTGCCGGTCGTCCATCTGGTCGACAATCCCGGCTTCATGATCGGCGGCGAAGCCGAGCGCACCGGCACCATCCGCTATGGCGTACAGGCGATGAATGCGGTCTATAAAGCGACCGTGCCATGGGCCAGCGTCATCGTCCGCCGTGCCTATGGCATCGCCGGCAGCGCGATGAGCAACGCCGAGAATTTCCAGTACCGTTTTGCCTGGCCCTCGGGCGACTGGGGTTCGCTGCCGATCGCGGGTGGTCTGGAGGTCGCCTACAAGAGCGACATCGAAAGCGCCGAAGATCCGGCCGCCCGACTCGCCGAGATCAAGGCCAAGCTCGACAAGGTCACTTCCCCGTTCCGCACCGCCGAACAGTTCAGTGTCGAGGATATCATCGATCCCCGCGAGACAAGACCGCTGCTCTGCGAATTTGCCGATCTGGCGTGGCGGAAACTGGCAACCGGCTGACGGCTTCGGTCGCGGCAATGCACTCTCGGCCGATAGTGTCAGCGATCGGTGCTGATTCGCCCGATCATCGAACCGGTTACTGCGTTAACATTCTCCATCAACCCTGTCCCTTAATCGATTGGGTCAAAGCGGCACAGTGGCTAGCAAATTATTCTGACCAAAAATCAGCAAGTTGACCATCATTGTGACCGATATCACCGGAAAATGGCGAAAAACTCCTATCGATTCTTCAAGAACTGGATATCATTTCATCTACCAAAACAAACGGTTCATCGCTGGTACAGCAACTAAAGGCCATTTGGAACGAAGGTATCAAATTAGGTTTGGCACAATTAAGAAGGAAGAAACGATGTACTTGTCTCCCAGATCATTCATCAATCAGCCTGCTCATGCATTGGCCGAACAGGGCAATCAACGGGGCTATCAACCGCTTTATCATCTCGACATCGTCAATCGCTGTCCGGGTTGCGGCAAGTCGTGCTGGCATGTTGGCCGGTTCAGTGCAGAATGCGCCCATTGCGAGACTGCTTTGCCGCTGGCGACGGTTGCCAGCCAGCCGATGCAGCCGCGCTTTACCGGACATTTCAGCAAAACGGCAATGGCGGCCTGATCCCTGATCAGTCAGTCTGATTTCAGACCGGCAAGATAGGACGCCGCCGCATTTGACTTGATCCGGACCCACATCGGCTTATGGTCGGACAGTTGATAGGTGCGCCAGTTGCTCTTGTAATATTTGGTAAGGGCAGCGCCCTGCTTGTCCTTGCCGCCCGCTTTCTTGCGCAGCTCGCTTTCATATTCCAGCGTATCGCCGTCGCGAAACACCGACTTGAAAATCTCGAAAATCCCGGCATTGGCTTGCTTCGGATCATCGGTTTGCCGGTCGATAAAGTTCAGCGTATCATCATCGGTCATGAAGGCAATCTGATCATAATATTTGCTCAGGTCGAGATTGCTCGGCCGGTTGAGCGCGCTGGGGATGCGGAAACCGTGCCGTTTCAGCGCGGTCATCGTTTCGTGATCCGGGTGAACGATATTGAAGTCGCCCAGCAGGATCAGCGACCGTCCCTCCTTTTGCGCCTGTTCGGCCCGGTCCGCGAAATAGTCGGCGACCCGGTCAATCTCCTGCACCCTCTGTTGCAGCTTCGATCCCGATGACGAACCGTAGAACAGATGCACGGTACAGATATCAAACTTGAACCAGCCGGACTGGAAGGCGGTAATGAACGGAGATCGCCGGAACTGCTTGCCCTGATAGAGTTCGCCGCCCTCGCCCGCCGTATCATCGGTGATCAGCATATCTGTCGGCAGGACAATTTCGCCGGCAATATTCTGGAACCGGACCTTGCGCTTGTCATAAAGGTAGAGCAGCCGCTCGCCCCCGCTGCCAAGCTTGTGATGGGTCTTGTCCGAGGCGATAAAATCATAGTCCGGCCCGAGCCGGTCCATCACCGCGTGCCAGTCGTCGAGATCGACCACTTCCTGCACCGCGACAAAGTCGAAGCGCGACAATATCTCGGCAATATACATCAGGCTTTCCGGCAGCCTTCTGACCTTGCCGAAATTGCGGATGTTCCAGGTCGCCAGCAACAGGGTCTGCTCGCTGTCCTTGTCGGGCACCTCGCGGTCAAGCTGGCTGATCAGCCGCTCGAGATTGCCCACCACTCTGGAACGCTCCGCCTTGGCTATATATTTGAGGTAATAATATTGCGGCACGATGTTTCTCCGATCTTCAGAACCCAAACATGCGACCATATTGTCTTTTACCGGACCATAAAGGATCTTGGCGGTGTAGGACAGTCCTGATCAATCCTTGCTGTTCGACCTGAGCTTGCCAATCCGAAGGTCGGCGAAGCCAACCGCACCTCTCGACTTTAAGCCTGGTTCGATGGGATCACCACTAACGGTAACAGCAACCATCATCACATATCGCCAAATGACCTGAGCGCAGCAGGCGCGACAATATCGCCCCATTCCTGCACGAAATGCCCCGCCTCCTCGATCAGCAGCGGTTCGGGACAGCCGTTGATCAGGCCGTGCATCATCTTCATCACCGGTGGCCCCAATACCGGATCGGAGCCGCCAATCGCCATGAAGCTGGGACCGGTGAATTCGCTGCTCCAGAAAGCCGCCGCCTGCTTGCTGACCGCGACGCCGTCCATATCCGGCTCGACCGGCACCAGCGCCGGGAAGGTCCGCGCGCCGGCCTGATAGCGGTCATCGGGATAAGGCGCATTATAGGCGGCAATCTCCGCTTCCCCCATATCCGGCGTGCCGCGGGCGATAATCTGGCCGGCGTCAAATTCGGGGACGGTCAGCGCATATTCTTTCCATGCGTTGAACCCGTCGCCGGCTCCGGTGCCGAGACCCAGCGCGGTGTTCATGATGATCAGCCGCGACAGCCGCGCCTTGAACCGCTCGTCCACCGGCAAAGTCAGCCCGATCAACCCGCCCCAGTCCTGCACCACCAGAGTGATATTTATCAGGTCCAGCCGCTCGACCAGCGCCAATATATGATTGCGGTGAAAGTCGAATGTATAGGTTTCGAGCTCGGTCGGCTTGTCGGACCGGCCAAAGCCGAAGAAATCCGGGCAGACCACCCTCGCGCCGGTGGCGGTAAAATGCGGGATCATCTTGCGATAGAGGAAGGACCAGCTCGGCTCGCCGTGCAGGCACAGAAATGTTGTTTCGGCATCCGCTGGCCCGGCATCAACCCAGGCAGCGCGCAATCCTTCGTAGCCGGGCAGATCATCGGCATAATG
>CAJQNR010000107.1 GCA_905479715.1 uncultured Sphingorhabdus sp. | reverse complement strand
ATTGGTAAGTGTTCTAATTGCCTTCGGTTGGCCGTTTGAAAAACGGCTTAAATTCACAGGCAAGTTGCCTCTCGAATTCGTCTGCTTCCAGTTCCAACGCCGTGATTAACTTTGCTCGAACTGCATGGCCAATTTTGTCGTTTGAATTCACCGTGCGTTGACCAGTCATATGTGCAATTTGAGTATTTAGCTTTTCCGTTTCGGCTTTTGTGAGATTCACCAGATGGACCGCGTTATAGCTTCCGTTTGTATAGCTTTTTGCACGCTTGCCCTGCTTGTTGGTAAAAAATTCGAGCAGCAGCCGCGCATGGATGCAAAAAGACTCGACTAATGCATTGCACAGCACCTCATTAGCTGGCGGCGACCGCAATTTCTCAAATGTCTGTCGGAGCATCCAGAGTTCATAAGGCAGATGTTCGCCCAGTATTTCGGCGTCTGTTGCAATCATTGGCTTGGGCATTTCGATCTCTTTCTCGAGTCGTCATAATGTTCAGGTTGCACTGACAAAAATCGCAATGCCCAAACCCACTACTTCTTATACAACCCGTCCATCCGCTCCTGATAGCGCTCCCGGATCACATGCCGCCGGATTTTCATGCTCGGCGTCAGCTCTTCATTCTCGATCGCGAACGGTTCGTCGGCAAACTCAAACCGGCGGACTTTTTCGACGATGGACAGGTCCTTGTTGACCCGGTCTACCGCTTCCCGCACCGCCGCCTTGAACGCCGGGTTGGCCTGGAGGGCGATGAAATCATATTTCATGTCCTGTTCGCGTGACCATTCGAGCGCCCATTCGGGGTCGGGGACGATCAGTCCGACCATATAGGGCTTCCTGTCGCCGCTGATCATCGCCTGCAATATTTCCGGCTGGATGGTGAGCATGCCCTCGATCTTTTGCGGCGCGACATTGTCGCCCTTGTCGTTGACGATCAGGTCCTTCTTGCGGTCGGTGATCGCGACCCGGCCGGCTTCGTCGATATGGCCGATATCGCCGGTGTGGAGCCAGCCGTCCTTGAGCACCTTGTCGGTCTCTTCCTGGTTGCGCCAGTATCCGTGCATGACCAGATCGCCGCGGACGAGGATTTCACCATCCTCGGCAATCTTGACTTCGGTGTCGATCATCGGCGGGCCGACCGTATCCATTTTCAGGCCGGTGCGCGGGCGGTTGCAGGCGATGATCGGGCCGGATTCGGTCTGGCCATAGCCTTGCAACAAAGTCAGGCCGAGCGACTGGAAGAAGGTGCCGATTTCCGGGTTGAGCGGCGCGCCGCCGGAGACCATTGCCTTGATCCGGCCGCCGAAACGCTTTTGCACTTTTGGCCGCAGCGTCTTGCTCAGGAACAGGTCCATCAGCTTGTCGCGCTTGCGGTGTTTGCCTTCGGCTTCGCGCGCGCCGATGGCGAGCGCCTTGCCGAGCAGATAATTGGGCATCTTGCCCTGTTTCTCGACCGCTTTGATCAGCCGCGCGCGCAGCACCTCGAACAGGCGCGGAACGACGACCATGATGGTCGGGCGCACTTCCTCGATGTTCGAGGCGAGCTTTTCCAGCCCTTCGGAATAATAAATCTGCGCGCCGAGGCCGATCGGGAAAAACTGGCCGGCGCTGTGCTCGTAGGCATGGCTCAAGGGCAGGAAGGAGAGGAAGACCTCGTCATCCCAGCCAAAGTCGGTTTCGATAACCTCGGCGGGGCCCTTGGTGTTGTGCAGGATCGCGCCGTGATGCTGCATGACGCCGCGCGGCTTGCCGCCGGTGCCGCTGGTGTAAATGATGCAGGCGGTCTCGTCGCGGGTGATGCTGGCGACCTGCTCGGTCACTTCGGCGACATCCTCGTCGCTGCCCCGGACAAGCTTGTCCCAGCTGTAGAGATCGAAATCGCCGGACTGGCCGATGCGCAGATCGGTGATGCCGATGATGATATTGGCGTCGGAAGAGCCGATCACCGACGGCAGCAGGTTTTTCGCCAGCTTGATGTCGGAGACGATCACCGCATGGGCGCCGCTATTGTCAAGAATATGCTGGTGATCGGAGGCGGTGTTGGTGGTGTAGGTCGGCACGGTGATGCAGCCCGCCGCCATGATGCCGAGATCGGCAATGCACCATTCGGGCCGGTTTTCCGAGACCAGCATGACCCGGTCGCCCTTTTTCAGGCCGATCCGCTTCAGCGATTTCGCCAGTGCTGCAACCTGTCGGGCCGCTTCGTTCCAGCTCGTCGCCTGCCACTCGCCATTGATCTTGGCGTGGAGAAACGGCTTGTCGCCGCCCTGGCTGGCGCGGTCGAAGAACATCGAGACCAGATTGGGATATTGGTCGATTTCAAGATAACGGTTTTTCGGCTTTTTCTGGCCCACGCAATGCTTCCTCTCTCATGCTCCGGATGGGGTCCGGACCTGGATCATTTGCCTATGGACTAGCGCGGTTGAAACCGCTCGGCAATTATTTAGGTGAAATCTGTTTCCGCTTTGCTGACCTTTGCCAGCGCAATCACTGCCAATGGACATGGCCGTTCGACCTGGTCTATAGCTTGATACTATATGAAAATATCCCGTCTTATCGTTGCTGCGGCAGCGTTGCTCACCGCTTCCTGTGCCCAGACCGGGCTATCCGAACCCGCCTCCGTTTCGGCACCGGCGGTTTCCGCAACGCAACAGGAGGAGCCGTTCGTCATTGCCGCCAATCCGCTGGCGGCGAAAGCGGGGCAGGATGTTCTGAAACGCGGTGGCAGCGCCATAGATGCGGCGGTGGCGGTGCAGGCGATGCTGTCGCTGGTCGAGCCGCAAAGCTCCGGTCTCGGTGGCGGAGCGTTCCTGACCTATCTCGATGGCGCGACGGGCAAGCTGACAATCTATGATGGCCGGGAAACCGCGCCGGCGCAGGCCAGTCCGACGATGTTTCTGGGGCCCGACGGAAAGCCGCTGGGCTTCCGCGAAGCGGTCACCAGCGGGCGCGCCACCGGCGTGCCGGGCGCGGTCGCGATGCTGGCGATGGTCCATGAGGACCATGGCGCGCTCGACTGGAGCAGCCTGTTCTCGGCCGCCGAACGGACCGCGGAAGAAGGCTTTGTCATCAGCCCGCGGCTTGGCCGCTTTCTGGGAATCCCTTTTCCGCAACTGAGCACGCCCGACGCGACCGCTTATTTTGCCAAAGCCAATGGCGAGCGCAAGACCACCGGCGACCGGCTGAAAAATCCTGAATATGCAGACTTCGTAAGGCGTCTGGCGGCTAACGGGCCCAAAGCGCTGTATCGCGGGTCCACGGCGGCAAAGATTGTTGCCAAGACCCGGGCCGCGCCGCTCGAAGGCCGGATGACGTTGGCCGATCTGGCTGGCTACAAGCCGGTCAGGCGCGAGGCGCTGTGCAATCCCTATCGCGTCTATCTGGTCTGCGTGCCGCCACCGCCATCGAGCGGCGTCGGGCTGCTGCAACTGCTGTCGATGCTGGAAACAACCGATATCGCCGCGCGGGGTCCCGAAGATCCGCAGGCCTGGTTCCTGTTCGCCGAAGCGAGCCGCCTGATGTATGCCGACCGCGATCAATATGTCGGTGATCCGGCTTTCGTATCGGTCCCGGTCAGCGGACTGCTGGAGCCCGCCTATGTCGCTTCGCGGGCCGCCCTGATCGGTGACAAAGCCGCTTCGCCACCGAAAGCGGGAAAACCGCGCGGTGCGGTGCTGGCAGCTGCGGACCACACGCTGGAACCGGCCGGGACATCCCATTTCATCGTCCGCGACGCGCAGGGCAATGTCGTTTCGATTACCACAACGGTCGAATCCATTTTCGGCAGCGGCCGGATGGTCGACGGATTCTTCCTCAACAACCAACTCACCGACTTCTCCTTCAGCCCGGTCGATGCCGAGGGGCGTCCTGCAGCCAATGCGGTGGCACCGGGCAAGCGGCCGCGTTCCTCGATGACGCCGGCCATATTGCTTGACGATGACGGCAAGTTTGCCGGAGCGATCGGATCAGCCGGCGGCAACAGCATCCTGGCCTATGTCGCCAAATCGCTGGTCGGCGCGATTGACTGGGACCTGTCGATGCAGGAGGCTCTGGCACTGCCCAATCTGGTGGCACGGGGAGCAAATATCGGCGGCGAGATCGACAAGTTCGACCCGGCGGTTCTGCAGGGCCTTGCCGCACGCGGGATTGACCTAAAGCCCGGCCAGGGCGAAGATAGCGGCGTCCACGCGGTGATGATCCGCAATGGCAAGGTCGACGGCGGCTTTGACCCGCGCCGCGAAGGCGTGGTGCTGGTGGGGACTGGCGAATAGCGCAACAACCAGGCGCTATGCCGTGCCGACCGCCTCGCTGACCGAGGCAAAGCCCTCGGCTTTCAGAAGTTTCGCCAATTGGCAGCTCATCGCGGCGGCGATGGCCGGGCCTTCGTAGATCATCGCGGTGTAAAGCTGGACCAGAGATGCGCCGGCGCGGATGCGTTCGAGCGCGTCTTCTGCTGTGGCGATACCGCCGACCCCGATCAGCGGGATTTTGCCGCCGCTGGCCTTGCGGAAATCCTTGAGCCGCCGGAGAGCGAGCTCCTTGAGCGGTGCGCCGGAGAGACCGCCGGTTTCTGACTGGTTGGCGGACTTCAGATCGGGGCGGGTGATGGTGGTGTTGGAGATGATCAATGCGGCGATCTTCTCGCTCATCGCGACATCGACAATATCGTCGATATCGGCGGGCTCGAGATCGGGCGCGACTTTCAGGAAGACCGGGGTTTTCGATTTGCCCATTGCGTCCATCACGGCGGCCAGCAGTTCGGCCAGCGCGCCCTTGTCCTGCAACGCGCGCAGGCCCGGCGTGTTGGGCGAGCTGATATTGACCGTTAGATAGTCCGCCAGCGGGGCCATATTTTTTGCGCCGATGACATAGTCGGCGATCCGGTCCGTGCTGTCCTTGTTCGCGCCGATATTGATGCCGAGCACGCCTTTGCCCATCCGACCGCGCATCCGCTTGAGACGCGGAATGGCCTCTTCCTGCCCGCGATTGTTGAAGCCGAGCCGGTTGATCACCGCCTTGTCCTCGACCAGCCGGAAGATGCGCGGCTTGGGATTGCCCGCCTGCGGCAGCGGGGTCAGCGTGCCGACCTCGGCATAGCCGAAACCCATGCGGATCAGGGCGTCGGGGACCTCGCCATTTTTGTCAAAGCCGGGCGCCATGCCGATCGGGTTGACGAAGTCGAGACCGGCGACATTGGTCGCCAGAGCCGGATCGGATTTGGGTGCGGGACCCATCGGCAGGGTCTTGAGACCGGCAATGGTCAGGCCGTGGGCACGTTCCGCTTCGAGCGCGAAGATGAAGGGTTTTGAGAGATTGTAGAGCATGGTGGGGCTATGGCATTGGACGCTATATTGAGCAATGCAAAACCCGAGTTTCCCCGCGCAGGCGGGGATCCATCTCCCGATCTCTGTTCTGGACGCAATTGCGGGAGATGGACCCCTGCCTACGCAGGGGAGCCAGCTATAGAAAACCGCGAAGTTTCTGCTAAACGGACACCAAATATGCAAAGGACTCAACATGATTGCCACCCCGCAATTTGACTTTCAGCTCGGCGAAATGGCCGACCAGATCCGCGACACCACCCGCCGCTTTGCCGAAGAGAAGATCATGCCGCTGGCCCAGAAAATGGACCGCGAGGACTGGTTCCCGCGCGAGCTGTGGGAGCAAATGGGCGATCTCGGCCTGCATGGCATTACCGTGGACGAAGAAGATGGCGGGCTCGGGCTCGGCTATCTGGAACATGCGATCGCGGTCGAGGAAGTCAGTCGCGGCAGCGCCGCTCTCGGCCTCAGCTATGGCGCGCACAGCAATCTGTGCGTCAACCAGATCCGCCGCTGGGCTTCGCCTGAACAAAAAGCCAAATATCTGCCGAAGCTGATATCCGGCGAACATGTCGGCGCGCTGGCGATGTCGGAAGCCGGAGCGGGCAGCGATGTGGTGTCGATGAAGCTCAAGGCCGAAGCGGTGCAGGGCGGCTATGTCCTCAACGGCACGAAATTCTGGATCACCAACAGCACGGACGCTGATACATTGGTGGTCTACGCCAAGACCCTTCCCGATTCAGGCTCGGGCGGGATTACCGCTTTCCTGATTGAAAAGGGCATGAAGGGTTTTTCCATCGGCCAGAAGATCGAGAAGGTCGGGATGAAGGGCAGCCCGACCGCCGAGCTGGTGTTCGATGACTGCGAAGTGCCGGAGGAAAATGTCATGGGACCGCTAAACGGCGGTGTCGGCGTCTTGATGTCCGGCCTCGACTACGAGCGCGCCGTGCTCGCCGCGATTCCGCTCGGGCTGATGCAGGCCTGTCTCGACACGGTCATTCCCTATGTCCGCGAGCGCAAGCAGTTCGGCAAGCCGATTGGCAGCTTCCAGCTGATGCAGGGCAAGATTGCCGACATGTATGTCCGCCTCAACAGCGCGCGCAGCTATGTCTATAATGTCAACAAATCCTGCGACGCCGGACAGACCACGCGTTTCGATGCGGCGGGCGCGGTGATGCTGGCCAGCGAGAATAGCGTTCGGGTTGCGGAAGAGTCGATCCAGGCGCTCGGCGGCGCGGGCTACACCACCGACTGGCCGGTCGAGCGTTACTGGCGGGATTCCAAATTGCTCGACATCGGCGCCGGCACCAATGAAATCCGCCGGATGCTGATTGGCCGGGAATTGATCGGGGCGGGCTAGACCCGCAATGTCTCCCAAGGCCCCGTGATCGCATAAGTATAGCCAGGCTCCTGCACGTTCA
>CAJQNR010000106.1 GCA_905479715.1 uncultured Sphingorhabdus sp. | reverse complement strand
CTGGGCGAATTCGCTGTTAATATCTTCCAGCTCGAACACTTCATCATATGGCACGCTAGCTTCCGCGAGCAGCACGTTCATATGCCCCGGCATCCGGCCCGCCACCGGGTGAATGGCATATTTGACGTTGACGCCTTCTTCTTTCAGCAGGTCACCCATTTCACGCAAAGCATGCTGAGCCTGCGCCACGGCCATGCCATAGCCCGGAATGATGATGACATTTTCTGCCTGCTTCATCAGGAACGCCGCATCTTCTGCGCTGCCCCGTTTCCACGGACGGTCGATTTTCTCTGCGCCGTCGGCAGGGCCACTTTCGGCCCCGAAGCCGCCAGCAATCACGCTGATGAAGCTGCGGTTCATTGCCCGGCACATGATGTAGGACAGGATCGCACCGGACGAACCAACGAGCGCGCCGGTGATGATCATCGCGGTATTGCCGAGGGTGAAGCCCATCGCCGCGGCAGCCCAGCCGGAATAGCTGTTGAGCATCGACACAACCACCGGCATGTCCGCACCGCCAATCGGAATGATCAGCAGGAAACCGATCAGGAAACTGAGGCCGACAATGGTCCAGAATATCGCGCCCGTACCAACGGTCGGGGCAATAGCGAAATAGGCAGTCAGTCCGATGATCCCTGCCAGTACGCCCAGATTGATGACATGACGCAGCGGCAGCATGATCGGCGCGCCCGACATATTGCCGTTGAGCTTGAGGAAAGCGATAACCGAACCGGAGAAGGTGATCGCACCAATGGCAACGCCAAGGCCCAGTTCGACGCGGCTGACGGTCAATATTTCACCCGTCGCATCCAATATGCCAAAGGCACCGGGATTGAGATAGGCAGCGATACCGACCAGTACGGCGGCGAGGCCGACGAGGCTGTGGAAGGCCGCAACCAGCTGCGGCATATCGGTCATCGCAATGCGGCGCGCGGTGACAAAACCGATCACGCCACCAATGGCGATGGCACCGGCAATTTCCGGCAGGCTGGCGACGCTGTGGGTCCACAGGGTGGTGACCACGGCAATCAGCATCCCGGCCATGCCGAAACGGTTGCCCGTACGGCTCGATTCGGGCGAGGACAGGCCGCGCAGAGCGAGAATGAAAAGCACGCCTGCCAGCAAATAGGCCGCGGCAACCCATGGGTTAACCGGTTCACCGGACGACGCAAGCGCAGGCGAAGCGGCGAAAACCGTCATCCCGGCAAAGGCCGGGATCCAACCCGCTTTCGATGCGATACGGCGTCCCTGGTTCAGGCCACAGCCTGCGCTGGGGTAACGATCAAAAGAAGCACCCATTATTTGCGCTCCTTTTTCTTGTACATCGCGAGCATCCGCTCGGTCACGGCAAAGCCGCCAAATATATTCACGCTCGCCAGCACAACGCCAACCAGACCCAGCCATTTGGCGGTCTGCCCGCCATCCGCCTGCGATCCCGCAGCCGCTGCAATCAGCGCGCCGACAATGATCACCGAGCTAATCGCATTGGTCACCGCCATCAGCGGCGTGTGCAAGGCCGGGGTCACCGACCAGACAACATAATAGCCGACAAAACAGGCCATCACGAAAATTGATAAGATTGATATAAAGTCCATTATCGTTCCAGTTTGTCTGCCATTAATTTTTGCATCGCATCTACATCGGAGTTTTTTCCGATTTTAAATTCAATCGGGGTCCGACCCGAAAGATAGATTTTGATCTCGGCATCGAGGTCAAAAGTTCCCGCACTTTCAATCGAATATGCAGTTATCGATCGATAAGGCACGGTTAAATATTCTTTTTTGCTACCGGTGATCCCCTGCACATTCACATAAATCACCCGCCAAGAGGTAAATGCAATCCAGTCTCGAATAGTTTTGAAAACTACTACCACGTCTTCGCCATCGGTCAGCGCATGTCCGTGCTTCGCAATAAAATCTGCCGGTTCACCGGCTGTTGCATTGAGCAGCCCCATAGCTATTTCCTCACCCCATCAGCCGCTCGTTCACAACCTTGCCATCCTTGGTCAGGCGTATGCCAATTGTTACCTCGTCGTCATCGGGCAATACGGGCCGCTTGGCCTCTTCATCCCAATAGGCGCTGAGGAAATTATAGAGATTGCGCGAGAAGAGCGCCGAACTGTCGGCTGCCATCATCGCCGGAATATTCTGCGCGCCGACAATCTTGACGCCATGTTTTTCCACAGTCTTGCCCGCAACAGCACCTTCGACATTGCCACCCTGTTCCGCCGCGAGATCGACAATCACGCTGCCGGTTCGCATCGTCGCGATCTGCGCGTCCGAAATCAGCCGCGGTGCGGCGCGTCCGGGGATCAGCGCGGTGGTGATGACGATATCCTGCTTGGCGATATGGCTGGACACCAGTTCGGCCTGGGCCTTCTGATATTCCTCGCTCATTTCCGTGGCATAGCCGCCGGAACCTTCGCCCTCGATCCCTTCGACCGATTCCACGAATATCGGCTTCGCGCCGAGCGACTGAATCTGCTCCTTGGTGGCACTGCGCACATCGGTCGCGCTGACCTGTGCGCCAAGACGCCGTGCGGTGGCAATCGCCTGCAATCCGGCAACGCCAACCCCCATGACGAAGCAGCGCGCGGCGGACACCGTGCCCGCTGCGGTCATCATCATTGGAAAGGCGCGGCCATATTCATTGGCAGCCAGAATGACGGATTTATAGCCCGACAGATTGGACTGCGACGAGAGGATATCCATCGACTGCGCGCGGGTAATCCGCGGCATGAATTCCATCGCCAGCGCATCGATGCCGAGCTTGGCATAGGCATCGACCCGTTTGCGTTCTCCGAAAGGATTGAGGCTGGCCACCAGCCAGGCACCTTTCTTGATACCCTTTAACGACGCCGGATCAGGCCCCTGCACCGCCAGGACGATGTCGGCATCTTTCAGAACCGCCTGGCGCGTGCCGATGGTCGCGCCCATTTCCTGATAATCCTTGTCGGCAACCGACGCCGAAACGCCCGCGCCCTTCTCGACGGCCAGGGATGCGCCCAGAGCGATGAATTTCTTGACCGTTTCTGGCGATGCGCTGACGCGCGTCTCGCCGTCGGCGAGCTCCTTCAAAACCGCGATTTTCACGAAATATTCCAATCAGTTAGGAAATAAGAATAACCACCAATGTTACCACGAGCGCAGCACCAATGGTGCCGATTTTCAACAGCGACAGAAAGCGATTATATGATTCCTGTGCTGGTCCAAAATTATTGTTCGATGTCATGACTTCCCCATATTTTCAATTTTGTTCAAAAGCGGTGGGAGGTGTAACCCGATATAAGCCGCTGCTCAAGCGTTACCCACCGTCATTTTCGATAGAATATTTATCGGTCCTTTAATCCGCTCTTTACCGGTTGGCGCTATGAATATGCTTCATTCTGGGACAATCGGGAAAAAAATGGCACAAAACGGCACAAAATTACTGCTGCTGATCGACGATGAGCCTGCCCAATGCCGGCTGATTTCTGCACTGGCCTCACGGGCCGGATTCCGTACCATCGTCGCCCGCGATGCGGAAACCGCGATTGCGACGCTGGGTACGCAGGACGGGATGATGCTTGATGCCATCATCCTCGATCATTGGGTGCCGGGTTCCGAAGCCACCGACCTGATTGCCGAACTGAAATCCCGTCGGCCCGCCTTGCCGGTGCTCATGCTCACCGCGGTCGGTTCGATCTCGGAAGCGGTCGAGGCGGTGCGGGCAGGCGCCACCGATTATCTGATTAAGCCGGTCGCCCCCGAGCTGATGCTCCAGGCGCTCAATGCTGCCGTGGAATCCTCCAAGGATACCGGCGAACTGCGCCCGCTCAGCGAAAAAATCTCGGTACCGCTCGAATTTGAGGAAATTGTCGGCGCTGCGCCGGCATTCCGCGCGGCGCTGGCGATCGCCGCCAAGGCCGCCCGCGCCCGCGTTCCGGTATTGATCGAAGGCGAAGGCGGGGTTGGCAAGGAAGTGATCGCCGACGCCATTCATGCCGCAAGCCCGCGGTCAAAATTGCCGATGTTGAAGCTGAATTGTGGTGCAATTACCGGAAATCTCCTCGATTCGATCCTTTTCGGTCATGAAAAGGGCGCTTTTACCGGTGCATTCGACCGCAAGATCGGTCTGCTTCAGCAGGCCGAGGGCGGCACGATTTTCCTCGACGAGGTCGACCGGATTCCGCCGGAAACCCAGGTCCGTCTGCTGCGCTTCCTGAAACATTCCGATATCCAGCCGCTCGGCAGCCCGAACAGCTTCCAGCTCGACGTCCGGATCATCGCGGCGACCAACCGCAAGCTGCAGCGGGAAGTCGAAAATGACAATTTCCGCGAAGATCTCTATTATCAGATGAATGTCGTCCAGCTTACGATCCCGCCGCTGCGCGACCGGACCGGCGACATTCCGGCACTGGCGCGCCATTTCCTTGCCCGTCTCGCCCTCCAGCCGGGCCTGCGCAGCCTCGGCATCACCGACGAAGCGCTCAACCTTCTGCGCAGCTATCGCTGGCCGGGCAATGTTCGCCAGTTGCAAAGCGTGCTGTTCCGTGCCGCGGTCATGTGCGACCGCAACGCCCTGACCTGCGACGAATTTCCACAGATCGCGTCCTTCGTTGCCGAATCCGGCGATGCCGATCCGCATCTGATGAACAGTCCGGAAGGTATCGGCATCACGCTTTATCGCGAGGATGGCAATCTGCGGCCGCTGGACGAAATCGAAGCCGATGTGATCCGCCTTGCAATCGGCCATTATCGCGGTCGCATGACCGAAGTCGCGCGGCGTCTGGGCATTGGGCGCTCGACCCTCTATCGCAAGCTGGCTGATCTGGGGATTGATAACGCGGCATGATCCGGCTGGCCCGTTCTGTCGGACCGGACATGTTGGATTTGGCCTGTTGGATTCGAGATGTTGGATTTGACATTTTCGGCCATTCCCGAAATCCAACATCGCCATTGAAGTTTGCGGCCGCTGGCCTTAAGTCTGCTTGCATGAAAAACATGCTTCCAAATCTTCCATTCGGTGCCGCCCTCACGCTCGCACTGCTCCTTTCTGCCTGCGGAAAACAGGAAGCTGTCGGCGATGTGCCATCGAGCGAAGAACTCGCGAAACAAGCCGATGCCGCAAGCCAGGCGATCCGCGACGAAGCGGCCAGTGCGGAAGGGGATGCCGACGCAGCCCCGGTCGATCTCACCAGCATGGAAAGCTATACCAACGCCTTGCGCGGATATACATTGATGGTGCCGAGTGGCTGGACGGTCGATCAAGCGGACAGCGATGACGACGGTCGGGTGTTTACCGAAATGGTCAGCGGTACAAAGCTCGCCGTGACCTGGGTAGAAAATCGCGAAGACGCCGCCTGGAACAAAGCGGTTCAGGCGATCGAGGATGGCAATGTCGCGATGGAGGGCGCGCCGGTCGGTGAAAATGATTATCGCGCGTCAGGGATTCTGACCAATGGCCTGCGATCAAGCCAGCGGCTGCTCCGCAAGCCCGATGGCACAATGGTAAAAGCGGAAGTGACCTATGCCGCCGACCAATCCAAGACAATGGATCCGCTGGCGGCGACGATCCTGGACAGTTTGACGCTGCAATAGCCGCAAATTAGCGGTTTAACTTGGCACCCAGAAAGCTCGGCATCGGGCCGTTCCAGCCGTCATCGATATCATCTGCCTGAACCACAGGTGGCTTTTCGTCCTCAACCTTCGCAGCATGGGCCGGCTTCTTCGGCGCATCATCCTGACGAGGCTTTTTCGGCCGATCATTTTGCCGCGGTCTCTTCGAAGCATCCTCTTGCCGGGGCGCTTTCCGTTTTGCCGGCTCGGAATTTTCCGAATCCTTTTTGTCCGGAGCCTTTTCCGCCGGCTTGCTGGTCGCTTTTCCCTTGCGCTCCTTGCGGATGGGAATTTTCATCCCGGTCAGCTTTTGAATGCTCTCGACATGCTCCGCATCGCTGCGGGTGACAAAGGTGATCGCAACTCCGGTCGCTCCAGCGCGGCCGGTACGGCCGATCCGGTGAATATAGTCATCGGGATGCCAGGGAATATCATAGTTGATGACATGGCTGACGCCCTTGATGTCCAGCCCGCGGGCAGCGACATCGGATGCGCATAATATGTTGATTTCACCCGATTTGAACCGGTCAAGCTCCGCGAGACGAGCGCTCTGATCCATGTCGCCATGAATCTGCCCGGCATCAAAGCCGTCCTTGCGCAGGCTCTCGCAAAGGTCCCGCACTTCGGTTTTGCGATTGCAGAAAATGATGGCGGTTTCGACGCCTTCATTGTCCAATATGTCGACAATCAATTTGCGCTTGGCCTTTGGAGCGACCTCGATCAGCGATTGATCGATCGAAGTATTGGCCGTTGCCGGACGCGAGACCTCGATATATTTGGGATTGTTGAGAAACTGGTCGGACAATTTCTTGATCGGCGGTGGCATCGTCGCCGAAAACAGCATGGTCTGACGCGTCGCCGGCAATTTCGAACAGATCGATTCGATATCCGGAATGAAACCCATATCGAGCATCCGGTCCGCTTCATCAATCACCAGCAATTCGCAGCCTGACATCAAAATCCGTCCGCGATCGAACAGGTCCATCAAACGTCCCGGTGTCGCGATCAGTACATCAACGCCTTTTTCCAGCGCCTTGATCTGGTCGCCCATCGAAACGCCGCCGATCAGCAGCGCCATGCTGAGATTATGGTTCTTGCCATATTTCTCGAAATTCTCGGCAACCTGCGCGGCCAGTTCGCGGGTCGGCTCCAGGATCAGCGACCGCGGCATCCGCGCGCGCGACCGGCCATGCGCCAGAATATCTATCATTGGCAGCACAAAACTCGCGGTTTTGCCCGTGCCGGTCTGGGCAATGCCAATGATATCTTTCATCATCAATACGGAGGGGATAGCCTGCGCCTGAATCGGCGTCGGTTCGTCATAGCCAGCTTCGGCTACGGATTTCAGCAGTTCTTCAGACAGGCCGATATCGGCAAATTTCATAGTGGTTCCGGAAAAATATAGGATGCACCCTTGCATCCTGTCTTAGCCTCTCGGCCGTGCCGGGCAATGGTCGCATATCCCGAATTTGTCAAGCTTTCTCGCTTGATCTAGCGTTGCGGGACAAGTTCGCGAAATCGTTCAATTTCGCATTTGGCTCCGGTCCGCGAGTGCAGGATATCGCGACCGGTACAAATTTTCCCATCGCTCGACTTCTCCATGTAAAAGCCGGAATAGAAGCTGCGTGACGGACAATTGTCTTCGAGCTGCGCCCGGATTCGCCTGCGGTCCCGCGTAACCAGATCGAGATATTGATCAGCAAACATCTGCACGCCCAGAATATTGTCCATCGGCAGACATTTGCCGATTTTCTTTTCCTTATATTTCTGTCGTGGCACTTCCTGTGAAAAATCCGCTTTCGGCGTCAATGCGTTCGGCCTCCGGCGCGGCACCCGGATGATCACGCGCTTTTCGATCCGGACCTGTGCATAGACATCCGGCCGCGCAGGCACATAGGTTCCAGCCGTGTCTGTATCGGCAGACAGATTGTCCGCTACCGGCATCCCGCGCGCATCCGGCACAGAAAGCAGCAATATCGCAATAAGTGACAGACTCACCGAAATCCCTTAATTAACCCTTGTCTTCGCTATATCAGCAACGATTGAACATTGCATGAACTGACAAATTGTCATTTATCATTCTCATGAGAAAACTTGCCTGTTACAGCGCCAGCCGGATAGCGCATAGGAAGACATGTTAGCGAACAAACAGCCCATCGCAAAGGAGTATGGTTATGCCAGAGAACGAAAAATGGCAGGAACAGATGCTGGCTGTTGTCGGTCCAAAAGGATTTATCCGCGCCGGTGATGATATGGCCCCCTGGCTCACCGACTGGCGCGGCCGATACACCGGGACAGCGGCAGCCATGCTCTCCCCGGCGACCACACAGGAAACGTCAGAAATACTGAGAATTGCAAACGACAACGCAATCCCCGTCGTCCCGCAGGGTGGCAACAGCGGGATGGTCGGCGGGGCGACCCCTGACGAGACCGGCCAATCGATCATCTTGTCTCTCCGCCGGATGAATCGGATCCGGTCGATGGCGCCGGAAGACCGTTTGGTTGTGTGCGAGGCTGGCGTGATTCTCCAGAATCTGCACGATGCCCTTGCAGAAAAGGGACAGAGATTTCCGCTAACCCTCGGCGGCAAAGGCTCTGCTACGGTCGGCGGTCTTATTTCCACAAATGCTGGTGGCACCCAGGTACTCCGCCACGGCACGATGCGCTCGCTGGTGGCCGGCATTGAAGCCGTGCTCCCGGATGGCAGCATTTTCGATGGGCTCGCCGCGCTCAAGAAAGACAATCGCGGTTATGATCTGAAGCAATTGTTCGTCGGCGGCGAAGGGACATTGGGCGTGGTCACCGCCGCGACATTGAAAACCGTGCCCGCTTTGGTCGATCGCTGCGTTGCCTGGGCCGCTGTTGACAGCACAGACAAGGCCTATCAGCTGTTCCGGTTTCTCGACAGCCGGGCACCACTGTCACTCGAAGGTTTTGAAATTATCCCGGCAACATGCCTGGCTTCGGTTTTGCGTCACATTCCGGATACCCGGTCGCCATTGAAAGGCACCCATCGCTGGCATGTGCTGATCGAAATCGTCCGCGACCAGACGGATGCACAAGACCCGCGATCGGTTATCGAAGCCCTGCTCGCAGTGGCCCTGGAAAGGGGGTTGATCGAAGATGCAACCCTCGCGACCAGCGAACAACAGGCCGAAGATTTCTGGAAGATTCGCGATTCCATTTCCGAAGCAGAGCGTGCCAACGGTCCGGCTCTGCAGCATGACATAAGCGTTCCGGTGGCCGGCATGGCCCAATTCATCAACGACGCGGCTCCGGTTATCGAAGCGAAATTTCCAGGGACAAAGGTTGCTGCCTTCGGCCACATGGGAGACGGTAACGTCCATTTACACGTCAAAGCGCCGTCGGGCGCACAAGCAAAGATTTGGGAAACGGAATATGGCAACCAGATAACACCACTGGTCCATGACCTTGTCATTGCAGCAGGCGGTTCGATATCGGCAGAACATGGTATCGGACAAAGCAAACGCACCGAATTGGAGCGGTTGTCATCCGATGCCCGCCTGACCATGCTTCGCGCAATAAAAACGGCGGTCGATCCAAAGAACATTATGAACCCCGGCAAACTCGTTCCTCTTGCTTCCAGCCAGTCAGGCTCTTAAAGCGCAAGTTAACTATTCGGTTTCAACAGTAATTTTTCGGAGAATCTGACTATGGCGACCACGCCCGACGCGCAAGCACTACCAATGTTCTACAAGGACCTGGTTCCGCTCAATTCCAAGGAACATGCAAATTGGAAAGTCAAAGGGCTCGACAATGCATCTTTCATGCAAACTCAGCACGCCGTTCCGATTACCTCGGATGAATTCGCCAATGCCTCGCGCAATTATCCCATCGTGTTTTCGGTTGGCGAGAACAGCGTTCCCCTGATTCTCATGGGCCTGAATGAAGGCGTCAACACCTTCATGGATGATGAAGGTCGCTTCAGCGAACCCGCCTATGTCCCTGCCTATGTCCGACGCTATCCCTTCATGCTTGCAAAATTGCGTCCGGATGCTGAAGAACTTTCACTCTGCTTCGACCCGACAACCGATGCCATCGGCGATTTTAAAGAAGGCGACCCTCTGTTCGACAAGGATCAGCCCAGCGAAACCACCAAGAATATCCTGAATTTCTGCGAACAGTTTGAACAGGCTGGTCAACGGACCGGTCAGTTTGTCCAGGAACTGGAAAAGATGGACCTGTTGATGGATGGCGAAGTTTCCATTCAGCAAACCGGCGTGGAAAAGCCTTTTGTCTATCGCGGATTCAAAATGGTCAACGAAGAGAAACTGCGTGATATGCGCGGCGATGAACTCCGCAAGATCAACCAGAATGGCATGTTGCCGTTAATCTACGCTCATCTCTTCTCGCTGCAGCTGATGCGCGAAGTTTTCGCAAGGCAGGTTGGCGCGGGTAAAATGCCGCAAGTGACCGAAGCGCCGTCCGTACAGCTCTGATCACTGCGCGGGAATCAACATCTCCCGGTTCGTGGGAACCGGGACAACAGAAAATGAATAATATTCCGGTGATAGGGACTTGAAACTCGTCCCGTTTGCGCCCACATCATGTGTTGTATGGGTCCGCATCCCCCGATCGGATCTATGCAGGTGTTTCTCTGAAATACCACCTCCCTGAACCTTGGCCACCTCGCCTAACTGGCGAGGTGGTTTTTTATTGGGATTTTCTCATTCTGCTGCTTCGAGTTGATGACGACCGGACATTTGTTCCGCGAGCATCACGCAGCACTGGCGAATCAGATCCGCAATATCCGTCGCGTCAGCGCTCAGCTCACGCTGGCTTTCATCGAGATAAAGGGAGCGATCGACCTCGAGCTGCAATCCATGAACATTGCGATCGGGTCTGGCGTGCCGTTCCAGCATATAGCCACCGGAATAGGGATGATTCGTCCGAACATGATAGCCCTCCCCCTGAAAATGGTCGGCAGTCAACTCGGCATAGCGCGATTCACAACTACGGCCAAAACGGTCGCCGATAACAAACCCGATTTTGCAGCGATTCTCGTCGAATACCGATGGCATGCTGTGCAGGTCCAGGAGAAGCGCACATCCAAAAACGGATCGTATCTGACCGAGGATATGCTCGACCATTGCGTGATAAGGTTCGTGATCCTTCTCAATCCGATCAAGAACATGCTGATATTGCCATTTTTCCCGCCAGAGATTGCCAGCGCCGTGCAGACGGCGCGGCAAAATCCCCAGACCACCCCTTACTTTCCTGCTAATCCGGGGCGTCTGGGTCGGGTCCATCCCGGCTATCATATCGGGATCGATTTCGGTACGGCTACGATTGAGGTCAACCCATGCCCTCGGCTTGCGGGCCATGATCACAGGGAATCCGGAAGCAATGACTGATGCCGCAAGCCGGTCTGCATAGCGATCTTCCAGTCGGAGCAAATGGGATGCCGGCACATTCAGGTTATCAAGAAGCTCGACCGGATATTCCCGACCTGCATGGGGCACACTGACCAGTACCGGAAATTTCAGCGCCTCTATGTTGGACAAAGAAAAAGCGGACATTGCCGGCAAATTTTGGTTGGAGTTCGCGCTAGCCATGTTCCCTCCCCGAAAAACCGGTGCGGAACACGGAAAAAAAGATCGCTTTCGGGAAAAAATTAACCGATTTGCACTTATATCCCGGCCTCGGCATAATAGTCTGTCTGTAATCAGGCATATTCGGAAAGGCGCGATAAAATGATCAGGATTCTCCTCGCGGAAGATGAACAAGCGATGCGCGAGCATCTTACACGGGCCTTGGAGAAAGCCAACTATGAAGTTGTCGCCGTGGACCGGGGAACTGCAGCAGTTCCGTTGCTGGAATCGGAGAAATTCGATCTGCTTTTGACGGACATTGTGATGCCGGAAATGGACGGAATCGAACTGGCACAACATTGCGCCTCGGTTTGTCCCGAAACCCAGGTCATGTTTATCACCGGTTTTTCCGGCGTTACATTACGCGCCGGGCAATCGGTTCCGAAAGCCAAAATATTGTCGAAGCCCTTTCATTTGCGCGATCTGGTTCTCGAGGTAAACCGGCTGTTTGAGCCAGACAGTATCAGCGACCTGAATTAAGTCTTGCGCCAGCCGAAGCGGCTGGCTAGACGGCCTCCAGCGTGGGCGTATAGCTCAGTGGTAGAGCACTTCGTTGACATCGAAGGGGTCGGGAGTTCAACTCTCTCTACGCCCACCATTTCCCAGGATATTTACTGATCAGGCGGCAAGCGCTGTCGAGGCCCCGCTGTCCTGACTCGGTGGGTGGCCGTACCAGCTTGTATAGGCGCGGGTAAAGGCGCTCAATTCGCTATAGCCCAGTTTTGCGGCTATTTCGGAGAGGTTCCGCGTCCCCTCCAGAAAATAGAGATGACAGGTATCTCTCCGCACCTGCTCCAGCAGTTGCCGATAGGATATGCCTTCCGCGACCAATTTGCGCCGCAATGTCCGTTCCGCCATGCCAAAGGTTACAGCGGCGGCGTCGAGACTGAGACCGGATTTGTCGAGGAGATATAACAGATATTCATAGGTCAGTTTCGCGAGATTCTCCCGTTCGAATCTCCTCCGCGCAAAAATCGCCTTTTGACGCCGGATAGCAGAAACTATTGCGGGATTGTCGCGCGGTACCGGCTTGGCCATCGCCGACCGATGATATTCAAGATAGGTGGACGACCGATTGAAATGGCAGGGGATCGACTCGCCTTTCACATTACCTTCCGGAAATCCCGTAAATCCTTCCGGCCTGGGATGCGCGAAATGCGCTGCTTTTACGGTTTGGAAGCGTCCCTCCGCCAGCGATTCCCCGCAATAGTAGATAAGGGCGAAGACGATATGAACCAGATCGGGCGCAACCACCCGGTCGTGGTTCCAAACAAGCCGGTCACCGGAAGAGAGTGGCATCAGTTTGACGATTGGCTGTTCACCACCCAGTCCCTGCTCCGTCACCAGCTGGATCAGGGCCTCGCCAAAACTGGGCTGGAAAAAGGCTAAAAAGCCATGATCGGAAAACCCGCGCGGTACCATTTTTTCACCGATCGCCGAATGAACGTCTGCCCGGTTGAGTTCGTCGCGCGCCGCAGCACAAAGACTAGCAATCGACTCAATCTGCAACCGAAAGGCGGGGTCTCGCAATTCCGCTTCGGAACATTGCAGAGCGTTCAACAGCTGCGGTTTGCGCGCCTCAAGAGCATGGCAACCGAGATAGGCACGGTATAAAAATTGGGCGGAAATCGTCAAACTTGTAGATATCGGATAGTCCATGTTGCCAAGCTAGGACCGGGACGGCAATGAGCTCAACTGGCTTTCGATCAAAATGTAAAATTGGCGACGAATATGTAAATTTTGTATCATTCTGTAAACTAAAGCAGAATATTCAGTAGCGGATGACCGACGCCCCCCAGGTAAATCCGCCGCCCATAGCCTCCAGTACCAGCAAATCTCCGACCTTGATTCGACCGTCGCGCACAGCGGTATCGAGAGCCAGCGGGACCGATGCTGCCGAAGTATTGGCATGCATATCAACGGTCTTGATCACTTTTTCAGGAGCGAGATTCAGCTTTCTGGCGGTAGCATCCAATATCCGGGCATTGGCCTGATGCGGAACCACCCAGTCGACATTGTCGATCGATTCCCCGGCTTCGTCCAGCACCTCTTTCAAGACGGACGTCAGATTGACGACAGCATGACGAAAAACCTCGCGGCCTTTCATACGCAGTTTGCCAACCGTTCCGGTCGTACCGGGCCCACCGTCAACATATAGCAGCTGATTATGCGCGCCATCAGCGTGCAAGCGTGTGGCAAGGACCCCGCGTTCACTATTCTCGCCCGCGAGCACAATCGCGCCGGCACCATCGCCAAAGAGTACACAGGTGCCGCGATCTTCCCAATCCAGGATGCGGCTGAACGTTTCTGCACCGATCACCAGCGCATTTCGTGCGCTGCCGACCCGGATCATGCTGTCTGCTACCGAAAGTGCATAGAGGAAGCCCGAGCAAACCGCCGCGATATCGAAGGCAACACAGCCGTTACAACCGAGCGCATCCTGCACAATTGTGGCGGTAGCGGGGAATGTCTGGTCAGGCGTTGCTGTCGCGACGATAACCAGGTCGATATCAGCGCCATTCAAACCTGCAGCCTGTACCGCCTTTTCAGCCGCTTCTATAGCCAGGCTGGACGTTGTTTCGTCATCCTCGGCGATATAGCGGAACCGGATGCCGGTGCGCTCGACAATCCATTCATCATTCGTGTCCACCCGCTCCGCCAGTTCGGCGTTGGAGACTCGGGTCCGCGGCAAAGCGGAACCGGTTCCCTTGATGACCGAACGTTTGGCGGCGACGCTCATTTCGTCACCTCTGTGACCGGGGCTGCTTCGCTGATTTTTTTCAAATCTTCGCTAATCCGTTCCAAAATACTGTCCTCCACCAGACGTGCGGCAACTTCGACCGCATTGGCAACACCTTTTGCATCTGCGCTGCCATGACTTTTGACCACGACACCATTCAGACCCAAAAATACGGCACCGTTATGATTGTTGGGGTCCAGTTGGTCGCGTAGCATCTCGGTGGCCGGTCGGGATATCAAAAACCCGATTTTCGAACGAAGGCTGCTTAAAAAGCTTTGCTTCAGCAAGTCGGTGACAAAGCGCGCGGTTCCTTCGAGCGCCTTGAGCGCCACATTACCGGAGAAGCCGTCGGTCACGATCACATCGACCTCGCCGGTCGAGATCTTGTCCGCTTCGGTGAATCCGAGAAATTCCATATGCAGGCCAGCGGCATCTTTCAGCGTAGCCGCGGCTTCCTGTATCGTACCCGTGCCCTTTGCTTCTTCGGTACCGATATTCAGCAATTTCACTTTGGGACAGTCAAAACCGTGCATGATCCGGCTGTAGGCAGCGCCCATCACAGCGAACTGCACCAGATTCCGGCTGTTGCATTCGGTATTGGCGCCAAGGTCGAGCATGACGACATCGGTTTCCTTCATCGTCGGCAGCAGCGCCGATAATGCGGGACGATCAATACCTGGCATCGTACGGAGGGCCAGCTTGGCGATAGCCATGAGGGCGCCGGTATTGCCAGCACTGACAGCAGCGCTAACCTCACCGCTCTTCACGGCATTGACGGCCATGCCCATGGATGTTGTTTTGGAATTGCGGAGCGCCTGCCCCGGCTTGTCTTCACCGGACACGACATCCGGCGCGTGCAGAATATCGGATGCGGCGCTGAGATTGGGATGATCCTTGAGCGCTTCCCTGATCTGCGCTTCATCACCAACGAAAAGGAACTGGAAACCTGCATGACGGTGCCGCGCGAGTGCCGCGCCTGCAACCATGACGCGCGGGCCTTCATCTCCGCCCATCGCATCAATCGCGATTCGCGGCCTCATTCCCACCAGTTATTCCCCTTGATTGCGCGTCAGAAGTCGAAAGACTAGCTGATTAAAGATCAGCGGCCAAGACTTCACGGCCATTATAATGGCCACAAGCTCCGCACATATGGTGCGGACGCTTCAATTCACCGCAATTCGGACATTCCTGATATGCTTCGACTTTCAAAGCATCATGAGACCGGCGCATACCGCGCTTCGACGGTGTAGTTTTTCTTTTTGGTACAGCCATTGCTAAGCCTGTTCTATATATTTAATATCAAAAGCCTGCATCCAAGCCAAACAATCCAGTTTCTCATTTTTGGAGAATCACCTGGTTGGGGTTCAGCAGATTGCACGCGAAGTGGCGCGTATAATGAAATTCCTGTGCGTTGCAAGCATTGTGCTTCTATAGACGGGCTATAATTTAAACATATTGGGGCGACAAGATGATTTTACCGATAACATTGACCGTAGCAGGTGCTGCGGCGCTGATAAATATCTGGCTGATGATGCGCGTGGGACAGGTCAGGGTCAGCGAGAAAGTCAGTATCGGTGACGGCGGCAATGAGAATGTCATCCGTCGCATGCGTGCACACAGCAACTATATCGAAAGCGCGCCATTCGTGCTGATATTGGTCGGCCTTATTGAGCTTGCCAGCCCCACGTCACCGACGTGGCTCTGGATTGTCGGCGGACTCTATCTGCTGGGACGGGTCGCTCACGGGATCGGGATGGACGATGGCAAATTTGGCAAAGGCCGGATGATTGGTACGCTCGTTACGATGCTGACTCTGCTGGGCCTCGGTGCCTATGCTATTGCGATTCCCTATCTGGGATAAAAGACCCTAACGCGCCGCCAGCACATCATCGGCAACAAACGCGTTGGTCTTGCGCTCATAGCCGAACTGGCTGGTCGGACCATGGCCGGGAATGAAGGTCACGTCATCGCCCAGCGGCCAGAGCTTCTGGGTGATGGCGTCGATCAGATCCTGATGATTGCCGCGCGGGAAATCGGTACGACCGATCGAGCCCTGAAACAGCACATCGCCAACCACCGCCAGCTTTGACGGTTGATGATAGAAAATCACGTGACCCGGCGTGTGGCCGGGGCAATGAATCACATCGAGCACCAGATCGCCGACGGTGACCTGGTCGCCGTCCTTCAGCCAGCGATCCGGCTCGAAGCTTTTTGCCTGCATCCCGTATTTCGCGCCATCACCTTCCAGTTGATTGATCCAGAACCGGTCGTCTTCGTGCGGGCCTTCAATCGGTATGCCCAGTTCTTCGGCGAGCATGCCCGCTTGACCGCAATGGTCGAGATGGCCGTGAGTCAGGATGATCTTTTCAAGATCAACGCCATGCTCCTCGACTGCCGCTTTCAGCCTGTTCAAATCACCGCCAGGGTCGCTCAATGCGGCCTTGTTGGTCTTGGTGCACCAGAGGAGTGTGCAATTCTGCTGGAGCGGAGTGACCGGAATAATCACGGCCTTTAGGGGTGCATCTGTCATATCAGGCTATTTGGCGGCGCGATGCGCAAGTTGCAAGGCCCCAAAATGGAGAGGTGCTAAAGCCGCCGTCCGGTCCAGACGACTTTGCCAATGATATTGACGCTTTCCGCGCTGACATCCTCCCAATCCGGATATTGCGGATTGTCGCTCCGGATCGAGAGTCTTCCGGACGGCCCCATGGCCACTCTCTTGACCAGCAGCACATCATCCATGCGCAGCACATATATGCCGTCGCGCAACGGACGGGACGAAGCACCGTGGTCGACCATGATGTCATCACCATCGCCCAATGTGGGATCCATCGAATCGCCATCAACGGCTATCAGCGAAAGATTGGCGGGATCTATGCCGAGCCGTCTCAGCCATTTGGGCCCAAAGCCCATGGATTCTGCAAATTCGTCGTCGGCCAATGATCCCGGTCCCGCCGATGCGCCAACCTGCAATTGCTTGATCCGCAGCAAGCCATCAGAGGTGACAGGGCCCGACCGACGAGATTCGCGAACCGCAGGCGCACCGAGAACCCCTTCCTCGACGCCATAAAATTCCGCCAGCCTCCGCCGGTCTTCCTCATCCAGTTTTCTCGGTGAACCGCGACGAATATATTGCTGAATATAGGCCGGGTTTTTGCCGAGCATCTTCGAGATCGCAGCAAAATCATGTCCGTTATCACGAATCAGCTGTTCCAAATTGGCGCGGGGATCATCGGTCACAATAGCGCTAGCATAGCCCCTCTGGCCGAAACTGGCAATAGGATTTTTCCTAGACATGTAGGAAATCACATTTCAAATAGGAATTTCCCTATTCAACGAGTCGGCCTTTCGCACGACCGGCAGCGAGAAGGAGATTGCCAGTGCCATTGTTACGAAAAATCGAGATATTTCTGAACGAAACCAACATGCCGTGGACCAAATTCGGTCGCCTGTCCGTCCGCGATCCACGATTCGTTGAGGATCTGCGCAACGGACGCCAACCTGGAAAATCCGTGTCGAACAGGGTGGAACATTTCATGAACATGTGGCGGACAGACCATGCCGGTTGATCCAGACCGTCTGAAAATCCCTCAGCGGGACCCCGGTTCCTTGCTTGCTAGCCAGATAGAGGCGCTGGCCGGAGGGCGGGCGCGCGTCACATTGAAACGCGAACGTCCGTGGGCAAGTATCACCTTCACCGGAACGCGGCATGTTTTTGCGGTCGATTGGCTGGCCGCGCCGAATCTGGAGGACAGGGACAATTTGGCAACGGCAACAGCGGAACATGAATTTACCATCCCCGGCTATTTTGTCGCAGATATGCTGGTCACCGGACAATCAGATACGCAATGCCTGATCGAAGCCCTTTTGATCATCGATCCGGTCCCGGATTCCGCGGCCCCATAACGATCAACGCTGGACTGTCATCCTCTCCAAAGTACCAAGCGCAGCCTTCAACGCCAGATCCATATCCGCCTGCCGATTGTTTTGCGCATCGGTTTCGACCGAATCAACTGACCGTAATGTTGGTGTGACAGACGGCGCGGGTGTTTCGGTAACTTCTGCAAGGGACACAGTATTTTCGGCTATCGGTGCCGATTGGTCACGCGCCGGCGGCGCTATCTGTTCACGCGTTTCCAGCATTTCCAGTCGACGGATCCCGGCTTCCAGGCGGTCAGCAAGCTGAGCAAGCGACAAGGCGGCCAGATCCTCGCAAGAAGTATCGGAACTCTCTTCTGGCGCAACAATTTCGGACCGATCCGGTGTTGCGTCTGCTTCAGGCAGCGAATCCGGTGTCTGGTCGGCGACGAATGCGGCAGCCGCTATGACGGGCTGTGCTGATTGTTCTGTCGGCTCTGCACTTTCCTGCTCGGCTTCCGGCGTGTCGAATTGCTTGATTTTCTCCGCAAGCGGCGCACCGAGATCCGAGGACGCAAAGATCGGATGACGAGCGGGTGCATCTGGATGACGGTCCGCGGACTTGATATCCGGCAGATCCTTCAGTTCGGTCACCTGCCCGGCAGATTTTTTCGGTTTCTTCAAAAATTTTGTCAGGGATTTCACCGACAGGTTCAATTTTGGTACGGCAAAGCGCGATTTGCCTTCTCCCCCGTCATCAATTGCATCCGTCGTCAGGTTTTTGCGAATTGCCAAGCTCATATTGGAGCCTCCTCCAGGAAATTTCGGTTTATGGTTCAAGAATAAATAAAGTGCCGAAGTCGAAACCATCCCTGTCACCAAGGCAATCAGGCCTCGCGCCGTATTGCCGAGGGGTGGCGCAGCGGCGGGTATGATTTCCGACAGTCCGGTCGCACCGACGATGTTTTCGAGATAGACATGGGGCAAGGTGGCAACCACGAGCGCAGCCGCGACCCCTCCTGCGACGGCCATCGCAGGTTGTTTAAACCGAGCCATATCCTGCTCTCTCTGGTCCACATCATTCTCCACAATCTCAGGCCGCGCGCTCGTAGGATTTGCGCGCAATCAACCTTTGGTAAACAGGAGTGTAACGCAAAATGTTTGACGACCAGTTACGATCCGCCTCGACAAATTGTCGTGCCGTTTCAATAGTTTGAGGCCATGAGTCGGTGTTATCGAGCAAATTGGCCAGCTTTTCCGCGATTTTTTCGGGTTCACCCGCCGGGAAAAGCGTGCCCGTAACACCATCCGTGACCAGCTCCCGGTGACCGCCGACATCCGATGCAGCCACCAGTCGGCCCTGCGCCATCGCTTCGAGCGGTTTGAGCGGTGTTACGAGATCGGTGAGCCGCATCGCCTTGCGCGGGTAGACCATGATGTCCATCAGCCCATAGAAGCGCTCCACTTCGGCATGGGGCACACGACCGGTAAAGGTCACGGCCGAACCGACTCCCAATTGATCCACCTGCGCCTTCAGCGCATCCTCCATCGGACCGCCGCCGACGAGCAGCAGATGTACATCCGGATGAAAACGCTGCAGCATCGGCACCGCTGCGATCAGATCGTCGAGCCCCTCATAATCATAAAAGCTGCCGATGAATCCCAATACCGGCTTTCCGGTCAGGCCCAATTCGTCCAGAAAATCTTCGTCGCGCGCCGGTGGTGCCCCGAACAGTTCCAGATCGACGCCATTGGGCGAGATGGTTATTTTTTCCGACTTAACGCCGCGGCTCATCAGATCGGACCGCAGGCCTTCGCAGATCACTGCAACCGCGTCGGCGCCATTGATCACATGATTTTCCAATTGGCGCGTCAACCAGTAACGGGGACTATTCTCTTTGCCCGTACCATTGCCGACCGCTGCATCCTCCCAGAAAGCCCGGATTTCGTAAACCAGAGGCAATCCTGATTTTTCGGCGGCGCGCAAGGCCGCCAATCCGTTAAGGGCGGGCGAATGGGCATGCAATATGTCCGGCTGCCAGTCGCGGATGACTTGATCGATCCGCTCGGCCAGCGCCGCTACTTCGCGCCATTCGCGTACCGGCGAAGGCCCATGGACCTGGGCGAGGGTACGGAAGAACGGGAGACCATCCGCCTCTTCCAGCATTTCTTTCGCAATATAGCCGTGCTGATTCTGGCGCACACCGGTGACTCCGGCAACGGTCAGGCCGCTGGCAATTTGCGCTTTCATGATAGCGCGGGTCCGGAAACAATAGCCGCTGTGCAACGGCAGGCTGTGATCAAGAATATGGAGAATACGCGTCATGGCTCAAAGCCTTGCCAAAAAAGGATTAACGTCCCGTCAACCCAATGTCTGTATCGCGCGATATCAGAAGAGCGTGTGTTTGCCGCTCGTGCCGGGATGAATTGGGTAGATGATAGACAATTTTTCTATCGCTGTGACGCATGGCTTGCTGCTGATCGCAGCTTGGCGTCTGCTCCATCGCGACGATCTTGATGTCGAAGCCCCGCCCGAACGCGACACGGAGCCATCTGGTTTTTTGAAGCGACCGAGCAATAACGGATCACGCCCCGATGCGTGATCTTGTCTTTGTCGGATATCTCGTGGCGCTGTTGTTCATCGCTTTCAAACGACCATTTCTGTTCACCCTGATCTATGCCTATGTCGATATCGTGGCACCACAGCGTTTGAGCTATTTCATGCTCAACTCGGTCCCGCTGTCGCTGATCGTCTTCGCTCTCGCCTTTCTTGGCTATTTGCTTGCCGACAACAAGCAGGACAGCCGTTTCTCTCTTCGTCAGGCGATGATGATCCTGCTGCTCATCTATTGCGGCTATACAACGGTACAGGCCGAGGTTCCCGATGCCGCGCTGGAGAAATGGGACTGGGTCTGGAAAGCACTGGTCTTCGCGATATTCCTGCCGCTGACTCTCAAGACCCGACTGCGGCTCGAAGCGCTGGCACTGTTCATGGTCCTCTGCGCTGCCACCCTGATCATCACCGGCGGAATCAAGACACTGGCCTCCGGCGGAGGCTATGGCGTTCTGGTGTTGCTGGTCGACAATAATAGTGGCCTCTATGAGGGATCAATCATCTCGACGGTCGCCATCTGTATCATCCCGCTAATCCTCTGGCTCGCCAATTACGGGACGATTTTCCCGCCCGACTGGCGGGTAAAAATTTTCGCTTATTGTCTGATCTTCGCCGCCCTGCTTATCCCGATCGGGACACAGGCACGGACCGGCCTGGTCTGCATCGGGGTCTGGGCGGTGCTGCAGCTGCGCTTCGTGCGCCACAGATTGATTTATGGCGGCATAGCCGTGGCAATTGGCCTTTTGTCGATTCCGTTTCTCCCGCAAAGCTTCACCGAACGGATGGCGACGATCGAAAATTACGAAGCGGACCAGTCCGCATCCACCCGGCTGGCCGTCTGGCGATGGACACTGGATTATGTCAGCGAGCACCCGTTCGGCGGCGGTTTTGATGTCTACCGGATCAACAAGCTGACCTATGAATTGTCGGAAGTGGATGTCGCACAATATGAGGATTGGGGCATTGATCCCGACGATGTCGACGCCAGGCTTGTCGAAGATGAATCCCGCGCATTTCACAGCAGCTATTTCGAAATGCTCGGAGAACAGGGCTATCCCGGTCTGATCCTGTGGCTGTTCATCCACTTCGGGGGCGTGTGGCGGATGGAGATACTCCGGCGAAAATATTCAAAATCCAAAAAAGAAGGCGAGCAATGGGTGGCTCCCCTCGCCATCGCCTTACAGCACGGGCATATCATCTTCCTCGTCGGGGCATTGTTCGTCGGAATCGCTTACCAGCCGTTCGTCTATATGCTGGTGGCGCTGCAAATTGGTCTCGACACATATATGGCGCGCCGTTCAGCGGAAGCCGCGTGGCAGCCGATCGCCAAACAAACTACCAGTGCCGCAAAACCGGGAGCTTTGCCGCCACCACCCCGTCCGTTCACTAACTGAGTGACCCGTTCGGCGATACGCAGTAAAAGCGCAGCATGACTCTGTCTGTTTCTGTCGCCATCGAACGATGGCCGGTCGCTGGTTCCTTCATTATCAGCCGAGGCGCCAAAACCCACGTCGATGTCGTGCTGTGTGAAATTTCTGATGGCAGCAACAAGGGTAGGGCCGAAGCAACGCCGATTTATTATGAAGGTGAAAGTGCCGAACGCTGCGCCGAAGAAATCACCGGTTTTGCGGCCATATATCCCGATCTCACCCATGCGGTGCTGCTCCAGAACATGGCCCGTGGCGCCGCCCGCAATGCTCTCGATTGCGCGCTCTGGGATCTGGCGTGCCGGAAACAGAAAAAGCCCCTGTGGCAGCTCGCTGACTTGCCCGAACCTGCCCCATTGACAACCGCATTCACCATCTCCCTCGGCAAACCGGAGATCATGGAAGCGCAGGCTCGCCGGGCCGCAAAGGATGGGCACGATCTTCTGAAACTGAAATTGTCGGGCCAGAGCGATCGTGAACGGGTTGCCGCCGTCCATCGCGGCGCGCCCGATGCCCGCCTGATCGTTGATGCCAACGAAAGCTGGAACGATCTCGACATAGCCGCCGAAGCCGCACAGCTTGCGCAATATTCCGTTGAGCTGATCGAACAACCGGTCAGCGCCGGTCAGGATCATCTGCTCGCCGGGGTCCGGTCACCGGTGCCGCTCTGTGCCGATGAAAGCTGCCACACCAGCGCCGATGTTGAACGTCTTGCGCCCTATTATGATGTGGTAAATATCAAACTCGACAAGGCAGGCGGCCTGACCGAGGCCATGGCGATGGCCCATGCAGCCCAAGCCAGCGACATGAAAATCATGGTCGGCTGCATGCTCTCTACATCGCTGGGTATCCGGCCAGCTTTTGCTCTAGCACAGCTAGCGCAATGGGTTGACCTCGACGGGCCCCTGCTGCTCGCTAAGGACCGCGTCGATGCCTTCCATTTTAAATCCGGCAGAATATTGCCCGCAGGCAGACCGAACTAGATTCCGTCGAGATATTCGATCACCGGAGCCGCCGCCATACATGGCGCCAGTTTCGGACCGCTCGTCCGGAAATGCTCCGATTTGCCGTGCGCGTCCAGTGCGGCCTGATCGACATAGCGTTCTAGCACCTTATATTGCTGTGGATTGTCCTTGCACTGGAACACCGCATAAAATTCATTGCCCGGTTCATTGGCCCGCACAGCGGCCATCAGCTCGGAAAATACTGCTTCAAAATCGGCGTTCTTGCCTTCGGCCACGGTCAATGTTGCGATGACGCCTACTGCTGCCATATTATTCTCTCCTTGATGAAAAAGGCCGGCGATTTCTCGCCGACCCATAGAATTTCGATTTCTAGAAAATCTCGAACAATCCGGCTGCGCCCTGTCCACCGCCGATGCACATGGTGACGACGGCATATTTCGCGCCGCGCCGCTTGCCCTCGATCAGGGCGTGGCCGGTGCAGCGTGCTCCGGTCATGCCATAAGGATGACCGATCGAGATCGCGCCGCCGTTGACGTTCAAAAGCTCGCCCGGAATACCGAGCTTCTGCTGGCAATAAAGCACCTGCACTGCAAATGCTTCGTTGAGTTCCCACAGACCGATATCGTCCATTTTCAGGCCAAAGCGTTCGAGCAATTTGGGAATTGCGAAAACCGGACCAATGCCCATTTCATCCGGCTTTGTGCCTGCAACAGCCATGCCGACATAGCGGCCCAGCGGGTTCAGACCGGCCTTCTCTGCTGCTTTCGCTTCCATGATAACACTGGCAGCAGAACCGTCGGAAAGCTGCGATGCGTTACCCGCAGTGACGATATTGTCAGGTCCAAGCACGGGTTTCAGTGACTGCAGGCCTTCGAGCGTAGTCGAAGGACGGTTGCCTTCGTCCTTGCTGAGCGTAACCTCGACATGGGAAATCTCTTTGGTTTCCTTGTCCTGGACGCCCATGCTGGTCGTCACTTCGATGATTTCAGCATCAAAGTGACCGGCCTCCTGAGCGGCCGCCGTGCGCATTTGCGACTGCAGGGCATATTCGTCGCACTCTTCACGGCCAATCCCGTAGCGCTTGGCAACCACTTCGGCTGTTTGCAGCATCGGCATGTAGATATCTTCATACATCTTGAGCAGTTCGCGATCCGGCTGCACGCGCATTTCCGGTGTCTGGACGGTCGAGATCGAATCCTGTCCACCGCCAACGACGACATCCATCATGTCGAGCGTAACCTGTTTGGACGCTGTGGCAATCGCCATCAGGCCAGAGGAACATTGCCGGTCGATCGTCATGCCGGGCACTTCGATCGGAAAGCCTGCACGCAACGCGACCTGACGAGCCAGATTGCCGCCCTGCGATCCCTGCTGCAACGCGCTGCCCCAGACAACATCGTCAATCGTGCCGGGATCGATGCCTGCTCTTTCGACAGCCGCTTTCGCGGAATAATGACCGAGCGTTGCACCGGTGGTCGTGTTGAAAGCCCCCTTATAGGCACGGCCTATGGGTGTACGGGCGGTGGAAACGATGACTGCGTCGCGCATTTGCTATTCCTTTGCAATTAATATCGGAGTCGAATTTGAGGCGCATTGTCCCCGTTAATCGGTCACTTAACAAGGAATTTTTTCTGCGGCCCGCTGCCGTTACGGAACGCTAGTCGTTGCTGAGCGGGACCGGATAGCCTCCCTCCGGATAGGGCAGAATCATCTCTCCGTCTGGCGCTGCGGTGAAGGTTGTTTGCGTCGGATATGCAAATTCCAAACCTTCTTCATTAAATGCCTGCAATATCGCCAGCCCGATCTTATGCCGGCCTTGGTAGACCACGTCATATTCGCTACTCATGATATCGAAATCCAGTTCGAAATTAATCGAGCTATCACCGAAGCCGACAAAGCCCGACCGGACAAACACCGCATCATTGGCTTCGACTATCTTTTTGAGAAGGTCCGGAATCCGGCGCGCCTCGTCCGGATTGGTCTGATAAATCACTCCGATACCAAAACGCGTCCGCCGTCTCGCCAGGCGGGTCATGTTGACGATTTCCTTGTCCAGCAAATTGGTGTTGGAAATGATGATCTCTTCACCGGTAGTAGCCCTTAGCCGCGTGCTTTTCAGACCGATTTTCTCGATGGTTCCGATAGTATTGTCATAGGTAATTGTTTCTCCCCGCCGAAAGGGCTTGTCGAAAATGATCGAAAGCGCGGCAAACAGATCGGAAAAAATGCCTTGAGCGGCGAGACCGATAGCGATGCCGCCGACCCCGAGTCCGGCGATCAGTCCGGTTACATTCACGCCCAGATTATCGAGGATCATGATCACAGCGATTGCAAAGAGAACGAAAGTGACCAGCAATCGGATCAATGTCATCGCATTTTCCAGCGTTTCGTGCTGGTCGGGGTCTTGCGAAGTCTTGCGGACGATCAACCCGAGAATGATCTCGCGGAGCCAGATAGCAACTTGCAGAACCATGGCTATCGTGAACAGGACATGCACCACACGCTCGAAGCTGGAGGGCGCGCTACCAAAGCTCACGACCAGCTCGGCCGAGACCATCAACATAAAAAACTTGCTTGTTCTGGAAATCGCCGTGCCGATGATCGTTCGATATCCGGTTAGCCCGCTGTTGTTACGAACATAGCGCGAACCAAAACGCTTGATCGCGCCGAGCAGGAAAAAAATCGCAGTCCCGATGACGATAGCAAAAATCAGTTCCACATAATGGCTGGTCAGCCAGCGTGATCCGTCTACAGTCAGCCGCTGTATGGACGCGCCCATATCCGGCACAGTAGGCATAAGGGCGGGCTCTGATATTTGTATCATTAGGACTCCAGCTAGAAACAAGTGCGGACAATAACAACCCGTGTGATCGATGCTGGTTCCATCCAGCCGCTCGATTTAACGTCTTCGCGCCCCGATCAGAAATTCTACATTGCCTTTTGGACCTGTGATCGGACTTTCGGTGATTCCAAGAACGTCCCAGCCGGTCGCAACCAGCCAGTCTCTCACTTTGTCGCAGACCGCCTGACGAATCGCATCGTCCCGCACCACACCGCCCTTGCCGACATCATTGCGTTCCGCTTCAAATTGCGGTTTGATGAGCGCGATCAGTGTCGCCTTGTCTTTCGCAAATTCAAGAGGCCGCTCCAGCACTTTGACGAGCGAAATGAAGCTTGCGTCGCACACAATGATGTCGACCTTTTCCGGGATATGCTGATCGGTAAGAATACGGGCACTGGTTTGCTCGTGTACCACGACACGATCGTCCTGCCGCAGCTTCCAGGCGAGCTGGTTGGTACCGCTATCCACGGCATAGACCTTTTTCGCGCCGCCGGTCAGCAGCACATCGGTAAAGCCGCCGGTGCTGCTCCCCACATCCATGGCGGTCAGACCGGTGACATCAAGATCAAAATGGCGCAGCGCATGATCCAGCTTGATGCCGCCGCGGGACACCCATGGATGATCCTTGCCCTTGAGCTCAATCGCGGCATCGCTTGCTATCTTGTGCCCCGGCTTGTCGATTTTTTTGCCCGCTACGGTCACCAGACCAGCCATGATATAGGCTTGCGCCTTGGCACGGCTTTCGGCGAGGCCACGGTCAGCCAATATCTGGTCAACGCGTTGTTTCACGGCTTTGGGTTGAGACTGGGTCATTGCAAATCAGGACTAGCCTAGCGCCGCGCTTTTGGCCATATTCCTTTGTCATGAGAATCATTCCTGCACCGCTGTCCATTCCGCTGCTCTTGCTTGCACTTACATCCTGCTCGACCGCGCCGCCAGAACCGGCTCCCGCGCCGCAACCGGTCAAACCCGTCGCGACAACGCCTCCACCTCCACCACCGGCACAGCCGCAGGGCCTATGGACGGACTGGCCAATCACCCCGGGCCAATGGGTGTATCGGAAAGACAATCGCGGGTCACTCGCACTATTCGGCGAGACCGACAGAGATGCTGTTTTCATCATTCGCTGCGACAAATCGCGCCGTCAATTAATCCTGTCGCGCTCCGGCTCGGTTGGTGACAAGGCCACCATGCTGTTACGCGCCAGTGCGGGCCTGCAATCCTATTCCGCCAGCAACAGTGGTGGTTCGCCGCAATATGCTGCCATTTCAGTATCACCGGGCGACCTGATGATGGACCGTATTGCCTATAGTCGCGGTCGCTTTGCCGTCGAAACCAGTGGCCTGCAATCGCTCGCCATTCCGGTCTGGCCCGAATTCAGTCGTGTGGTGGAAGATTGCCGGGCCTGATCCGCTTGATATCAGGCCGGAACGCGCAATTGTGACAGCAAAATAAAAAAATTCAAGGCTTGTTCGCGGGCGGGATCTGATTCACATTTGGATCGTCGAACAGCGGAGAAGAATTCAATGCAACAGTTCGTATTACATTCACAAGCGAAAGGAGGTGGTCCGATGTCTCATGGTTCAGCACAGGGGTCGGAAAAATCCGTTCGGGGGGCAAATCTGATCTAGCGATCAGGCAACCCGGCAGCGGCACTTCCTACCGCTGACCCATGTTCAGAGGCTGTTGGTCCGATTGGATCGGCAGCCTCTTTTCATTGGGCGTCTTCCGATCTTTCGAGATATTCCTCGCGGATCATGAAATCGCGGACGCCGATCCGCACTTCCCGCAAGAATTGAATGAGCGCCATCGAAAGCAGACTTATTGCAACAACGAACGCCCCTGCGACCGCGAGGGAAAGGTCCCTGCCCGTCAACCCCATGATGAACAGCATACCGATCAGGATGCAGGCAATGATGGCGCTGACAACGCTCAGGAATATGGCGCTGTTAACGACCCTCAGACGCACCTGCAAATCTCCGAGTTCGGCAACCACCAGATCATGGTCGACACCCGTCGTGGTTCTGTAGAGCGCCTGCAGATCACGGGAACGGTCGATAATCCGTGCCAGACGCCCCGCAAACAGGTTCAGCATTGCCCCGATACCGACCAGAAGAAACGCCGGCGCCATTGCGGTTTGCAGAACGGTGACAATGTCTCCGCCGGTCATTCCGTTCATATTTTCATCCTTATCCGCAAGGTCAATCCGTTCGTCGGCCGTTCATCCCAGAGCGACAGCGAGAAACGCTGCGCATCTGCACGAACTCGGTCTAACACCTCTTCAGGCACATCGTCACTCGCAAAAACCTGATCAGCCTGCCCCAGCCAACGCGCCTGGCGAAGGGTCAGATCATCGGGGTCCGGATTGGTCAATTCGAGATCGATGACCTGCGATCGGGCCTGCCCGTGCGGCTGATCGAGCCATGCATCGACCTCTTCCGCCGCATGATCGGTCATCACGTCGAGAGGCCCATTGGGATCGAGCGCGGCATCAATTGCCTTTCGCCGGGCGGCACCCTCGGGCCAGACCTGCTGGATTCGGTCTCGCGCAGCGAGCAACGCCTCCGCCAGTATCCCGAGGCTGGCTGGCAGCAATTGCTCGAGCCTTTGCCGCAGCGCCTTGGCCAGCCCCGCCGAGGCACCCCCGGTCCCGATAGCAATCAGCACCGGGTCCCGGTCGATGATCGCAGGGGTGGTATAGTCACACAGCGCAGACCGGTCGACGGCATTGACCAGCAGGCCCTGCTCTTTCAGGCGCGCGACGGCCGCGACCGCTTCCTCATCATCTTCCAGCGCGACCACAGCAAGCGCAAGGCCACGAGCATTTTCATCATCGGTGATGACCGCCCCGGCTCGCTCGTATAGCCGTCTTTTGGCCTCCGCCATTTCACCACTTCCCAAAAGAAGGATCCTGCGACCCTTCAAATTCAGGAAAATGGGCAATTGGTTCATCACATTCACCGATAGAGTTGGCCACCCCCGCTACGGCGGGCATGGCGCATTATTTCAGCCAGTCAGGTACATGTTCCGCAGCCATGATCGTTGCCGGTTCAATCCGTTCGGCAACCACGGCATAGCGATCGCCATCAACCAGAACCTCGGGCACCAAAGGCCGGCTGTTATAGGTATTCGCCATGGTTGCACCATAAGCTCCCGCTGTGCGAAATATCCCCAGATCATCAGTCTCGACGCGATCGACGATCCGTTCCTTGGCAAAAATATCACTGCTTTCGCAGATCGGTCCCACAATCGAAGCGACCATCGTCTCGCCGCTTGGTTCGACCGCCGCAAAATCATGCCAGGCATCATAAATGGCTGGTCGCATCAGATCGTTCATCGCCGCGTCGACAATGACGAAATCGCTGTTCACGCCCGGTTTGATCCGGATCACCTTGGTGATCATGACACCGCTATTCCCGGCGATGACCCGTCCGGGTTCAAACATCAGCGTGACATCCCAATCCCGGGTCACCCGTGCGACCATGGCACCATATTCTGCCGGGCTCGGTGGATTGTCGTCCGGCTTGTACGGTACGCCCAGTCCTCCGCCCAGATCGACATGGGTAATGACATGTCCTGCACTGCGCAGCTGCGCGACCAGGTCACCCATGCGCGCATAGCATTTCTCGAGGGGGGCAAGATTCTGCAGCTGGCTGCCGATGTGCACGGCGACACCGCGCAAGTTCAGTCCTTCGAGTCCGGAGAGGCGTGCGTAGATATCCGGCGCGACATTGATCCCGACACCGAATTTATTTTCCTTCTTGCCGGTCGATATCTTGGCATGGGTTCCCGCGTCAACATCGGGATTGACGCGCAGGGTCGCCGATGCCTTTTGTCCGCGAGACGCAGCGATTTCCGCCAGCATCTCGCCTTCTTCTTCCGACTCCAGATTAAACTGGCCGATGCCTTCGTCGAGGCCGAGCGTCAATTCCTCGCGGCTCTTGCCCACTCCGGAAAAGACAATATCTTCCGCTTTCATTCCCGCGGCCAGAGCGCGCTGCAATTCGCCGCCGGAGACCACGTCCCCGCCATAGCCCTGATTCGCCAAAATCCGGAGAACTGCCAGATTGGGATTGGCTTTCACCGCGAAGGCCAGATGAATCTTGCCGGCATCTTTCAGCCCTTCGCGAAATACCCGCGCGTGACGCTCAAGCGTCGCCCGCGAATAGACGTAGACCGGAGTCCCGACTTCTTCCGCAATCTTCGACAGCGGAATATCTTCCGCGTGCAAAACACCATTTTTGAGCTGGAAATGGTCCAATATCTTATACTTTCAAACTTGTGGAATTGATTTAGCCAGGCGGCGGCAGGTCAAACTCGTCGTCCTGCCGCTTTTCCGACCGGCGGAGCAGTTCATCGCTGCGCTCCGGCATGGCCTGGCTCGACGGAACCAGCAGGTCTTCGCCGCTGGGTGTTTTCATTTCACCATATACGGGCGGAGGCAGCGTTTCCCCCTTCGCCGGCTGCAAGGCACCGCGATTGCCGCATGCGGCAAGAATGGCGGTGGCCCCGGTCAGCAACAGGATCGAATGAAATTTATACATATCAGCTCTCCAGCCCCGGTGTTTTCCGGGCTTTCGCGATTTGCACCCTTACTTGATCGGGCGCGGTTCCGCCATAGCTCGACCGGCTGGCGACCGAAGCATCGACGCTCAGCACGCTGAACACATCGGCATTGATCCGGCTGTCGATCGCCTGGAACTGGTCGAGCGTGAGATCGGCCAGACCACAATTTTGCTCTTCCGCCAGCGCCACCACCGAGCCGGTGACATGATGGGCCTCGCGAAACGGCAGCTTCGCCTCCCGCACTAGCCAGTCGGCAAAATCGGTAGCAGTCGAATATCCCGATTCGGCAAGCGCGCGCATCCGGTCGCCATTAAATTCGACTTCGGCAACCATCCCGGTCATCGCGGCAATCGACAGACCGAGCAAGTCATGGGCTTCGAACACGGGAGGTTTGTCGTCCTGCATATCCTTGGAATAGGCGAGCGGCAGCCCTTTCATCGTGATAACCAGCGCGTTCATGGCGCCGACGATCCGTCCGCAATGACCGCGCACCAGTTCGGCAGCATCGGGATTGCGCTTCTGCGGCATGATCGACGAGCCGGTTGAAAAACTGTCCGGCAATTTGATGAAACCGAACGGCTGGCTGGCCCAGATCACAAATTCTTCTGCCAGCCGCGAAAGGTGCAAGCTGCACTGGGTCGCCGCCATCAGATAATCGAGCGCGAAATCCCGGTCAGACACCGAATCAAGACTATTGGCTGTCGGATTGTCGAAATCCAGCATCGACGCCGTTTTTTCCCGATCAATCGGAAATCCCGTTCCGGCAAGCGCCGCTGCGCCAAGGGGGGATTCATTCATCCGTTTCCGCGCATCGGCAAAACGCGAGCGGTCCCGCCGGATCATTTCATAATAGGCCATCATATGATGGCCGAGGCTCACCGGCTGGGCCGATTGCAAATGGGTAAAGCCGGGCATGATCGTATCGGCATGTTCTTCGGCACGATCCACGAGCGCCTTTTGCAAAGCGGCGAGCGCGCCATCGACCATATCCATTGCTGCGCGCACCCAGAGCCGGAAATCGGTGGCCACCTGATCATTGCGGGAGCGCGCCGTGTGCAGGCGACCGGCTACCGGGCCGATAATCTCTGCGAGCCGCGCTTCCACGTGCATATGAATGTCTTCGAGGTCGAGATCTTCGGTAACGCCATCGCTTTCATATTCCTGAGCAATCTGGTTCAGGCCGTTGATGATTTGCGTCGCATCTTCCGACTCGACAATGCCTTGATCCGCCAACATCGCGACATGCGCCAGACTCGCGCGAATATCGTGCCGCCATAACTTCTTGTCGAACGGGATCGACGCGTTTATCTCGCGCATGATTGATGAAGGGCCATCGGCAAATCTGCCGCCCCACATGATATTGGAATTTTTCGTGCCTGTTGTGATGCGTAATGTCCTGTTCTTGATCTTGCTGGTTGGTTTGGCTGCCTGCGATAGAGGCTCGAGCGAAGCGGAGCAAGAATTTGCTGGCACCGCAAGCCAAGAAGAAAGCGAGACGATTGAGAGTGGTCAGGGCCTGGTCGGGAAACTCGACATTTCCCAGCGCGGAACAGCGATGATCGATACGTCGTTTCAGGCACCGGACGGCAGTAAGGTGCAATTGAGCGATTTCATCGGGAATCCCGTACTGGTGAACGTCTGGGCGACATGGTGCGCGCCGTGCATCGTCGAAATGCCGATGCTCGACAAGCTCGCAGCGCGAGAAAAAGACCGGCTCAAGGTGCTGGTCGTATCGCAGGATATACAGGGGGCAGAAAAAGTAGTGCCCTTTTTCGAACGCGGACAATATCAGGAACTGGAACCCTATGTCGATCCGGAAAACGGTTTGAGTTTCGGTTTCGGTTCCGGCCTGATGCCGACCACCGTGCTCTATGACGCACAGGGAAAAGAAGTCTGGCGGGTGATCGGCGCGATGGACTGGGATGGCGCCAAGGCTGCCACCCTGCTGGAAGATACGCTGGCCGGAGGTTAAGCATCGATCTTCATCGATTCGATCTGGAAATCCGACGCGAATCCGAATCGATCATTTGCAAAGACCAGAACCGTTTGTGTTTATAGTGAATCTCGTTATTCTCGGGCATCATTTGCTTATTGGAGAATTCAATGAAACCTCGCAAAATCCAAATCATGCTCCCGGTACTTGCCGGATTGACCCTGCTTTCTGGCTGCGGACAGAATGACGAAACAGCCCCGGTTTCCGAAGCAGCCAGCGTTGAACTGCCCAATGGCATGACGGTAAAGGAACAGATCGAGGCACGGCAAGCGCAACTCAAGAAAATAGGCAAGGCATTCAAGACGATCAGCGATCAGTTGAAAGCGGGCACCCCCGATCTGGCGGAGATTCAGGCTGCTGCTGCGATTGTTCCCAAAGAATCGGCTGACATGGCTGACTGGTTCCCGGAAGGAACCGGGCCTGATGCAGGCGTGAAAACTGAAGCACTGCCGATCATCTGGGAAAGCAAAGCGGACTTTAATGACAAGGTTGTGGCACTGCAGGAGGCGGCGGCTAAGCTCGAGACGGTTGCTCAGGGCGGCGATGTCACGGAAATTGCCAGCGCTTTTCAAACCGCGGGCGGCACCTGCAAGGCCTGCCACGACAAATATCGTCTGGACGACTAGATCGACATGACCGGCAATCCGGCACGCATATTAGTGTGGGACTGGGCTATCCGGCTGGTTCATTGGCTGATGGTGGTTCTGGTCCCGCTCCTCTGGTGGACCGCAGAAGAGGGCCATATGGAATGGCATAAGAGCTTCGGGCTGACGATGTTCGGCCTGATCCTCTTCCGGCTTCTCTGGGGATTGATCGGAACATGGACGGCGCGCTTCGGCCCGATGATCCGGCGGATCGGATCGCTGCCATCCTATATCGCAAAATTGCGCGCTGGGGGATATCGCCCGACCTTTGGCCATAGCCCTCTGGGTGTGCTCAGCGTTTTTGCCCTGTTGCTGGCGCTGACCGTCCAGATTACGACCGGATTATTTTCCGTCGATGTCGATGGTCTCGAATCCGGGCCGCTATCGATTATGGTGTCCTTCGAGACAGGCCGACAGTTCGCTGAGATTCATGAATTTAACTTCAACCTGCTGGCAGCGCTGATCGGGCTTCATATAGCGGCAATCGCCATCTATCAATTTGTCGTGAAAGAGAAGCTTGTCGGACCGATGCTGTCAGGCCGCCGATCCGGCAAGGACTTTGCAGACGAACAATTGCCCGAAAACCGGATGCGTCCGATTCGGATGATCGCTGCTACCATTATTGCGCTGGCCTGCACGCTCGCCGTGGCAAATTTCGGCTGACGATAATCGGGTATTCCTGATCGAAAGAAAATGGTGGGCGATGACGGGCTCGAACCGCCGACATCTTCGGTGTAAACGAAGCGCTCTACCAACTGAGCTAATCGCCCCCAATGACATGATGCATATTGCATCGCCGGGGTCAGGCGAGCGCCACTGCCAAAACATTGCGGCTTTGGCAAGTCTATTTGCACCGGTTCGCCAACAAGATTTCCTCTGACAGATTTCTGACGCCAGTCAAACAGCATCATTTGCGCATTTGCCGGAACCTAGGCTGACTCCGCGATTCGCTTGTTATACCTTCTTATCCACAGTATATTATTGTTATTAATCAATACCTTAAAAGGTTATTTCGGAAAAACGACGGCTCACCGCTGTCAATCGATATATTTCACTTTTTTTACGATGCCGCACTTGATCGACTCGGACGGACGGGCTTAATAACAAATCTTGGCTGGTGGCTCCGGATGCAATTTCCAGGCCTCACATGAAAATGAAACTGACCGCTGAAAATGTGTTTTCAGCATAGGTTACGCGCGTCTGATGGATTCCCATGGCTGGGGGCAGTTTAGGGTCTGACGTTTGAATTCAGCAGTCGAGTTTTGGTGCTGCTATCGTGCGGGCCAGAGGGTAAAGTATCGGGGGATGTTCGTGAACGAAATCATATCTGCGCGGGTTGGTAGCCTGCCTGAAAATCAGCCGGTGGCAACGGAGAATATTATTTCAGCTGATCTGGAAACTGTCTGGCAGAAAATCTGTACGGGCCTGCGGCGTGATATGGGAGCGCAGATTTTCGGCCAGTGGATCAAGCCGATCAAACTCTCGGTTTTTGATTCCGACACGGGCAAAATGCTGCTGATACTCCCTTCGGAATTTGCCGCCAACTGGGTCCGGGATCGCTATTCCGACCGGTTGCTGCTGGCCTGGAAAGCCCATCATACTGCGGTCAAGGAGCTTGCTTTTGCAGCCCAGACAGGGGCCGCAAAAATCGCGCAGACATCCCTTTCCGCCGGTGACAATCGTGCGACGTCGCATGACCGGCAAAACCCGATTCCGGAAAGTAAATTTCGCCTGGATCTTGATCCGCGAATGACCTTCGATCTGTTTATCCCCGGTCATTCGAATGTTCTTGCGCTCAATGCTGCACAGCGGACGGCCGCTGCCGAAAAACCTCTTTTCTGCCCGCTCTATCTTCAATCCTCGACCGGTCAGGGCAAGACGCATTTGATGCACGCGATCGGCCATGCCTTTCGGGAAGAATTTCCGTCTTCGACGATCATCTACATGTCGGCAGAACGGTTCATGATCGAATTCGTATCGGCGATGCGCCGCAACGAGGGGATGGAATTCAAAGCATCCTTGCGCGAAGCCGATCTGCTGATGATCGATGACATCCAGTTCATTGTCGGCAAAAATTCCACGCAGGAAGAATTCCTGCACACAGTCGATTCGCTGATCAGTCAGGGCAAGCGCGTTGTCGTGGCTGCAGACCGTCCTCCGCAAGCACTGGATGGTGTCGACCAGCGATTGCTTTCGCGTCTCTCAATGGGTCTGGTCGCCGACATCCAGTCGGCCGGCCTTGAACTGCGCCGCGACATTCTGAAGCATCGCCTGGCTTCCATGCCACATCAACATGTCTCCGAAGAGGTGGTCGAGTTTCTTGCCCGCACGATCAGCCGCAATTTGCGCGAACTGGAGGGCGGTCTCAACAAGCTTCTTGCCTATGCGCAGCTTACCGGGCGCGAAATCAGTCGCGAACTGGCGGAAGAGCAATTGTCCGACATATTGAGCGCTTGCCGCCGCCGGATCACGATCGACGAGATCCAGCGTACGGTTTGCGAATATTACCGGCTCGACCGCAATGAAATGTCCTCAAAACGCCGCGCCCGCGCCGTGGCCCGCCCGCGGCAGGTCGCCATGTATCTGGCAAAGGTGATGACGCCGCGCAGCTATCCCGAAATCGGCCGGAAATTCGGTGGTCGTGACCACAGCACGGTCATCCATGCTGTAAAACTCGTAGAGCATCTTCGCGGTGAAGACAGCGAAATGGACAATGACGTCCGGATGCTCCTCCGCCAGTTGGAAAGCTGAGAGCTTCCCGGATTATTCCTTCTCGGGGGCGACCGAAATCCGGACTCGTTCGCCGCTGTTTCCCGGAAAATCGGTAAACATGGCTTCAACCAGATTGGGCACAAGATAGGTCAGGTTCTTCGACCGTGACAATGCTTCGGCCTTGCCTTCGAACAGACGTTCGCCATCCACCGCGCGATCAATTTTCAACTCCAGCTCCGAAGTATAAACGGTAAAGCTGCGGACCCCGCCATAACCGGAAAAGCCATAGCCTCCGTAAAGGAATGGATCGTTGAAACCATAGAGATAGCGGTGACGTCCGTAATATCCGCCGAATCGGCTGGAGGGATAAAAGGGGTCATAATCGGCGACGACTTTGTCCCGTCCCTTGTCGATATCATAATCCATACTGACAATTAATTCGGCCGCAGCGGGGTCGTCGCTGCGCTGATAGCCCAGATCCAGCATGCGCTGTTCAACCAGCGCGGCATATTGCCCGAACTCGAGGCCGCCCGCCAAATCGGGATCAGCGGCGACAACCGCAAAAGTCTGACCGGTGGTGTTTGGCAGCGCCACAAAACGCTGGACGTCGGCGCGGAAGGGCGTTGCACAAGCAGCAAGGGTCAGGAGAGCAAGCGGTGCAAGCAGCGAAAAGCCTTTTCGCGTGAGGCCCGATTTAGCAAAAATAGTCATGTAACTTCCTCCAGATTACCCACCTTCATGAACTGCCACGATAGAGAAGACGGGCTGAACCGGTATTGAACGGCGTCAGATTGACGCCCTGCGCCTGACTTGAGCCCTTTTGGGCCAACTGCACAAGCAAAAACAGGACCGGCAGCCTGGCTCCGCATAGGCAAGCAACCCACCGGTAGCCGGATCGTTCGCCACTGCACGAATCAAAAACGGACCCAGATGCGAGCGCCCAAAAGAAAACCCGCCACAATCGGGCGGGTTTTTCTGTTTCCAATCGGAGGGCTGATTAAAGCGCTGCGACCTGCTTTGTCAGACGGCTGAATTTCCGAGACGCTGTATTCTTGTGATACAGGCCTTTGGATACCCCGCGCGCCAGTTCTGGCTGTACAGCCTTGAGTGCAGCGGCTGCCACGTCTTTGTCGCCCGCCTCCACAGCGGCGTCTACGGCTTTGATCTTGGTGCGGATCTGGCTCAGGCGATTTTTGTTGATCGCGGTGCGCCGCGTGTTGCGACGGATACGTTTTTTTGCTTGCGGCGTATTAGCCATGAAAAACCCTCAAAATCTGAAATTAAATGCCGGGACGTTATGTACCGCTTCCGGCTCAAGACGGCGGCCAATAGCGTGACAGCCGATTCCCGTCAATAGCTTAGTGAACCGCTTATTTCTGGCATCGCGAACAGTAAAAGGTCGACCGTCCGCTATCGACTCGCCGCTGGACCAGCGCACCGCAATGACAGGGCTCCCCTTCGCGGCCATAGACCAGCCAATCCTTTGCAAAATATCCCAGTTCTCCATCTGGTCGGGCAAAGTCCCGCAAGGTGGAACCCCCTGCCGCAATCGCCGCGGTCAGGACCTGCTTGATCGCCAAAACAAGCCGTTCGTAGCGCGGTTTTGAAATGGCACCGCCCTTTTGTCGCGGCGATATGCCCGCCATGTGCAACGCCTCGCAAACATAAATATTGCCGAGTCCCGCAACAATTTTCTGATCCAGCAGCAACTGTTTGATCGGGGCCTTGCGATCCCTGGTTACGGCTTTCAGATAATTGCCGGTGAAATCGTCACCGAGAGGTTCCGGCCCCATGGTCGCAAACGGCGGATATTTTTCAATGTCGGATAGAAGCACGATATCCAGCGAACCGAATCGACGCGGATCATTCAGCACGAGCCGGCGACCGGTTTCCGTCTCGAGCAACAGATGGTCGTGTTTCTCCAGTTCGGCCGGATCGATTCGCCAGCGGCCCGACATGCCAAGATGAAAGATCATCACGTCGCCACGATCGGTTTCGATCAGCCCGTATTTGGCCCGTCTGCCGAGAGAGGTCACCACCGAACCCGTCATCCGTTGCCGCAAATCCACGGGAATCGGTCGCCGCAGATCCGCACGGCGCGGCTCGACCAGCGCGAGACGCTGCCCTTCGAGCACCGGCCGCAAACCGGCAACGGTCGTTTCCACTTCTGGCAACTCGGGCATGAGGGTCCTTGTCTGTTACGGTCCAATGGGCAGCTACAGAGTGATTGCAGTGCTGCCAAGGCTCGTCTACTTGGGATTTCAACGAAAAATCAGCACAGGCAGAAAATGGCTATCGAAAGCAAAACCGTCTCGTTCGGCTATGAAGAGGTCGACGAGAGCGAAAAGGTCGGCAAGGTTGGCGCAGTTTTCTCCAGCGTTGCCTCCAAATATGATATCATGAACGACGCGATGAGCGGCGGTACACATCGGTTATGGAAAGACCGCTTCGTGCGCCGCGTCAAACCGCGCGCCGGCGAGAATATTCTCGACATGGCCGGCGGCACCGGTGACATTGCCTTTCGTATGGTCGACAGTGGCGCCAATATCACGGTCGCCGATATCAACGCCGACATGTTGGCTGCCGGCGTCGAACGCGCGCTGGAAAAGGGCGAAACCCGGCTGGTCTGGAGCCAGCAAGATGCCGAGCAGCTGAACTTTCCCGATGCGCATTTTGATGCCTATACGATCGTCTTCGGCATCCGCAATGTCACCCATATCGACAAAACTCTGGCGGAAGCCCATCGTGTGCTGAAATATGGCGGGCGTTTCTTTTGCATGGAATTTTCGCAAACGAATTGGCCCGGCTTTGACAAAGTCTATGAAACCTATTCCCACAAAATCCTGCCCAAGGTCGGCAAGGCAGTGGCAAATGACGAAGCCAGCTATCGCTATCTAGCCGAATCGATCGCGAAATTTCCGCCGATGGAAGAATTTCGTTCCATGATTCAGGCCGCAGGATTCAGCCAGACCAAAGTCGAACCGATGATGGGCGGACTGGTCGCGATCCATAGCGGCTGGAAAGTCTGAGTAGCCTGATCCGATGACCAAAGCCCGCACCCATATTTTCCGCCTGCTCAAATGGGGCCGCACGCTGGCCAAACATGGCGCACTGCGCGATCTGGAAAAGCATAAAGCAACACCGCCGCAGGTCCGGCGTCTGTTCCGCATCGCGCGGATCGGAACGTTCCAGCCGAAGGAACCCAATTATTCCGCCGCGCTGCAGGCTATCGGCCCGGCGGCGATCAAGCTCGGCCAGACGCTGGCAACCCGGCCCGACGTGATTGGTGAAGCAGCAGCGCGCGATCTGTTGCAGTTGCAGGACAGCCTGCCGCCCGTGCCGTTTGACCAGATCCGCGATGAAATCGAGCTCAGTCTCGGCAAATCGCTGGAAGAATTATACAGCCACATCGATCCCGACCCGGTGGGAGCTGCTTCCATTGCCCAGGTCCATCGCGCGACCACGCTCGAAGGCAGGGACGTTGCGGTCAAGGTCCTGCGCCCCGGCATCATCAAGAAATTCAACCAGGATATCGAAACCTACGAATGGGCAGCTGCCCATCTCGAAGCCTTGGGTGGTGAAGCGAAGCGTCTCCGTCCGCAGCTGGTCATCGCCAATTTCCGCCGCTGGACGATGCGCGAGCTGGATCTGCGGCGCGAAGCGGCCAGCGCATCGGAACTGGCCGAACATATGGCCCAGGTCGATAAATATGAGATTCCCGCGATTGACTGGGACCGGACATCGGGACGGGTGCTGACGCTCGACTGGGTCGACGGGATTAAAATATCGGATCGCGAGGGACTGATCGCAGCCGGTCATGACCTTGATGATATCGCCAGTCGTCTGGTCCATACGTTCCTCAAGCAGGCGATCGAAGCCGGCTATTTCCACGCCGACATGCATCAGGGCAATCTCTTCGTGAAAGCGGATGGTACGATTGTTGCGATCGATTTCGGCATCATGGGGCGAATCAACAAGAAGGCCCGCTTCTGGCTGGCCGAAATTCTATACGGCCTGACCACCGGCAATTACAAACGCGTCGCGGAAATCCATTTCGAAGCGCAATATGTCCCGGACCATCACAGCATGGAAGATTTCGCCACGGCCTTGCGCGCGGTCGGTGAACCGATGCGCGGCAAGCCGGTCAGCGAATTGTCGGTCGGCGATATGCTCGACGGGCTGTTCGCGATCACTCGCGATTTTGACATGGAGACCCAGCCACATCTGCTGCTGCTGCAAAAGACGATGGTGATGGTCGAGGGCATTGCCACCGATCTCAACCCGACGATCAACATGTGGGACGCCAGCGGTCCTTATGTAAAGCAGTGGATCCGCGGCGAACTGGGGCCGGAAGCAGCGATCGCCGACCGGATCAATGATGACCTGGACACCATCATGATGCTGCCCGATATCGTCCGGCGTCTCGATGCCCAGCTCCCCCGCAAAGGTGGTGCTCCACCTCCACCACCGGTAGCGGATATCGAACTGATCTGGGACAAGCGGAAAAAGCGGCAGAGTGGCGACTTCTGGCGCTATGCGCTAACCATGATCGTGGCTGCCGGAGCGGGTGCAGGGGCAGTTTGGATGTGGGGATAGTTTGGTGAGCAAACATATACTTCTGATTATCGGCGGCGGCATAGCGGCCTACAAGTCCAGCGAGTTGATCCGCCTGATCAGGAAATCCGGCATGACCGTCCGCTGCGTGCTCACTGAATCCGGAGCGCAATTCGTGACACCGATGACGCTGGCGGCGCTCTCCGAAAATGAAGTACATACCACGCTCTGGAGTCTGAAAGACGAGGCCGAAATGGGGCATATCCAGCTCAGCCGCGAAGCTGATCTGGTGGTTGTCTGTCCGGCTACCGCCAATCTGCTCGCCAAGATGGCCGGCGGGATTGCCGATGATCTGGCGACGACCCTGTTGCTCGCGACCGATACACCGGTAATGGCCGTCCCGGCGATGAATGTGCGGATGTGGACCCACGCCGCCACCCAGCGCAATATCAAACAGCTTGCTGAAGACGGAATCCTCGTCATGCAGCCCGATGAAGGCGCCATGGCATGCGGCGAATTTGGCCCGGGCCGCCTGCCGGAACCGGAAGCGATCCTCGCAGAAATAACCAGGCATTTGGAAAATGGAACTGGCGCTGCCTCTTTGGTCGGCGAAAATGAACTCGGCTCAAACCCTCTCGACGGACAGCCTGCCTTCGCTCCCGACGCGCATCGTCCGCTACGCGGCAAACATGTCCTCATTACCGCCGGTCCAACGCACGAACCGATCGACCCGGTCCGTTATATCGCCAACCGCTCTTCCGGGCGTCAGGGATTTGCCATTGCCGCCGCAGCCGCCGAAGCGGGCGCCCAGGTTACCCTGATCGCCGGTCCGGTGCACCTGACCACGCCAGCGGGGGTTATGCGGGTCGATGTCGAGACCGCGCGTGAAATGGAAAAGGCCGTGCACGAGGCCCTGCCCGCCGATGTCGCGATCATGGTGGCGGCCGTCGCCGACTGGCGCGCCGACAGCCAATCAGGGCAGAAAATCAAGAAAAAGGGCGCTGCGCCCGCGCCACTCAAACTGACCGAAAATCCGGACATATTGGCCGGCCTCGCGCAGCACCAGCAGCGTCCGGGCCTGCTTATCGGCTTTGCCGCCGAAACCGAGAAAATTGCCGAACATGCGAAAGCCAAGCTCGCAAAAAAAGGCTGTGACTGGATTGTCGCCAATGATGTGTCCGGCGACGTGATGGGCGGCACCGACAATAGCGTCCATATTATGACCAGATCCGGCAGCGAAATCTGGGAGAAACTGCCCAAGCCGGAAGTCGCGCGGCGGCTGGTTGCCAAAATCAGCGAGGAAATATCCTGATGTTCGAACCCATTGATATTGCAGTCAAACGGCTGGATCACGCCGGGGAACTTCCGCTGCCTTCTTATGAAACCAGCGGTTCGGCCGGCATGGATGTCCGGGCCGCAGAAGCCCTGACCATCGCGCCGGGCAAGCGCGCGCTGGCAGGAACCGGTTACGCCTTTGCCATTCCGGCAGGCTATGAAATCCAGGTCCGTCCGCGCTCCGGTCTGGCGCTGAAAAAAGGCATCAGCATCCCCAATACGCCAGGCACGATCGATAGCGACTATCGCGGCGAACTGAAAGTGATCCTGATCAACCATGGCGAGGAGGATTTCATCGTCGAGCGCGGCGACCGGATTGCGCAGATCGTGGTCGCCCCGGTGCAGCGGGGAAATCTGGTTGAGGTTGATGATCTGGATGACACCGAACGCGGGTCTGGCGGATTCGGCTCGACTGGCGTATAGAGGGACCGCACGACAATTAGGAGGGTTTCATGATCAATTTGATATTTGCGATCACACTGGCCGGCTCATCTGGAATGGCTGCAGAGAGTCAGGAATTGGCCATACCGACCGACTTTGCTGCTTTGGAAATGGCCAAGTTCCGAAAAAAAATAGTCTATGGCGAACAGCATGAGCGAAAAGCGGAACGGCTCGCCAAGGCCGCCCATTGCGAGTTACCGGTCGTATCCAACTGGGTCTTTGCCAAAATCCATGCCGCTATTCTGGTCTCGGCGGAAGGCGAAATTGTCAAGATTGTTCCGGTCGACAGCGGCTGCCCCGAACTCGAGCAATATACCGCGAATCATCTCGCGCGATATGCGAGCAAAGTCGCGCCTATTCCCCCGGATCACAAGCAGACATGGTACAGGACCACCATGAATTACCGATGGCCTGAATGAGTGCACTAAGCGACGAACAGCTTGACCGCTATGCCCGTCATATCGTCCTGCGCGATATTGGCGGAGCGGGTCAGAAGAAGATTCTTGATGGCCATATATTGATCGTTGGTGCCGGCGGCATTGGCTGCCCGGCAATCCAGTATCTGGCGGCGGCGGGAATCGGCAGTTTGACCATCATCGACGATGATGTGGTCTCGCTCTCCAACCTGCAACGGCAGGTTCTTTTCAGCGACGGTGATATTGGCAAGGCGAAAGTGGAAGTTGCCAAAAGTGCCGCGCAGCG
>CAJQNR010000105.1 GCA_905479715.1 uncultured Sphingorhabdus sp. | reverse complement strand
GATCATCATGGGGAGCCTCTGGGGACAGACAGCCCCGACCACCTGTCACGCGGAGACGATCTATGCTGATATATTGCTGTCCGCCGGTGGCGCGATACCGATTGATGCCGAGGCCGACGAGCGGGCGGTGATGCTGGTCGAGGGTGACGGCGCGCTCGATGGCGTCCCACTGGAGAAATATGTGCTTTACGTGATCGCGCCGGGGGCGACGGTCTCGCTCTCCTCTCTGTCGGGTGGTCGTGCGATGCTGCTCGGAGGCGAGGCCTTTGACAGTGAGCGTCATGTCTGGTGGAATTTTGTCTCGTCCAGCAAGGAGCGGATTGATCAGGCCAAGGCCGACTGGTTTGAAGGGCGCTTTCCTGTCGTGCCGGGTGATCCGGACGAGTCTATCCCGCTACCGGAGGGCAGGCCGAAGACGGTGACGGATTGATTTTTCTTCTCCCATAGGGAGAGGCAACAAGCCTTGGCAATTTATTGCCTTAGGCGCAGTCGGTGAGGGGTTGGAAAGCCCCGAGGGAAATAACCCCTCACCGAGTTTCGCTAGTCCGCAAGCGGACAAGCTACACTTGCCTCTCCCTATGGGAGAGGGCAATCTACCCTATCAGCCCTCAAACCATTCGACCCAGGCACCATGGGCATGGGCGCGGCCCAGCAGCGCCGGTTGCTCGCCGCCCGGCCAGTAGCGGATGATCAGTTCATGGCTGAAGGTCTTGCGGTTGGTTTCCAGTGATATCCACGCGAGCGGCTTGTCCGCGGTCGCCGCTTTGCCTGCCATCTCCATCGCCGCAGTGATCCGGTCCTTTGTTCCCTGGGGCAGATATTGCCAGACGATCGAATGCATCAACACCCGGGTCTCGCCGCTTTCCTGTGGCTGGGTCAGTTGCTCTTCAGTCCAGTCCGCGGCATCAGCCTTTACCAGATTGGGTGCTTGCTGTTTCGCCAGCGTGATGGAGGCCTTCATCCGCTCGAAACGGGCGGGCATTTCCGGCCAGATATAGCCCATGAGCCTTGCGGCGGTTTCGTCGTCGGTGAGATCGATCGGATTCTGGTCGCAGCCGCGGATGCTGACAATCTCGACCGGTGCCTGCGGGGGAGGCGGGCCGCGCCATTCCGGCTTGATCCGCATCGGCGAATCTTCCGGTCCGGCCATGACGCCGCCGAGATCGTAATGATAGCGTCCCATCATCGTATTGACCCCTGCACTGGCCCCCAGTTCGAGCAGTTCGAATCGCGGGCCGACGCGCCCCGACAGCCACAATAATCCAGCCATGAAACTGGCCGAGCGACCGGATTCGTTGGTTTGCGGAGGGCTGTCGAACCAGGGCAGGAGATCGGCGTCATGGTCGGCGACAACCTGTCCGACCAGCAGGTCGATTTCGTCCTGATCACTGATCCGGCCTTCGTATATTTCGGCCAGGCGCGGCTCCTTGCCGCTGAGATAGAGATGGTGGAGGCCGCCGGTGAGCCGCAACGGCATCGCGTCTTCCAGCGGTTTTCCCGGCCAATGCGCGATTTTTTGCCCGCAGGCGGTTGGTCCGTCCATCAATGCCAACTGGGCAAGGATAATCGATGTCGTGACCGGCGCGTCGTTGCGGAGGCAATGTTCGGCCTGACCGCGCATTCCCTGCGCGATATCTTCCACGTCCAAAATATTCATAACTCGTTGCCCTTTCATCTGCGAACCCGTAAAGCCGCGGCCAATATGGCCAAATCACTTATCTTTGCGATTCCGAAAGGGAGGATTCTCGACGATGCCTTGCCGCTCCTGGAGCAGGCAGGGATTGTGCCAGAAGACGCCTTTTTTGACAAGTCCAACCGCAGTCTGAAATTTGCGACCAATCTGCCGCATATGTCGATCATCCGGGTGCGAGCGTTCGATGTCGCGACCTTCGTCGCCCACGGTGCCGCGCAGATCGGCATCGTCGGGTCCGATGTGATCGAGGAATTCGGCTATAGCGAATTATACGCGCCGGTCGATCTCGGCATCGGTCGCTGCCGCCTATCGCTGGCGCAGCCGAAGGATGATGCAGACGAAGTGGGCAATGTCTCCCATCTTCGCGTCGCCACCAAATATCCCAATCTCACCAGCCGCTATTTCGAAGGCAAGGGCATTCAGGCAGAATGCGTCAAGCTCAATGGCGCGATGGAACTGGCGCCATCGCTCGGCCTGTCCCGGCATATCGTCGATCTGGTCGAATCGGGCAGCACGCTGAAAGCCAATAATCTCGTCGAGACCGACCGGATATTGGATATTTCCGGCCGTCTGGTCGTCAACCGCGCGGCGTTCAAGATGCGCAGCGCCGAACTGACGCCGCTGGTGCAGAAATTTCGTGAGCTGGCGGGGCGGGTCTAGTGCCGTTGCGTTTGAACATCACAGACCCCGGATTTGACGAAGCGTTTGACGCGCTGGTCAATGCCCGGCGCGAGGCGGATGATGATGTGTCGGCGGATGTCCGGGCGATCATTCAGGATGTCCGCGATCATGGCGATGAGGCTTTGTCGCGGCTGACCAGCAAGTTTGACCAGCATGATCTGGAGCAGACCGGCTGGCGGGTGAGCAAAGCCGAATCGGCCGCTGCATTGGAAGATCTGGAAGCATCTTTGCGGATTGCGCTGGAGCTGGCCGCCTTAAGAATTCGTGATTATCATGAGGGGCAACTCCCTGATAACAGGGACTATATGGATGACGCGGGCGTGCGCATCGGCGCGCGATGGAACGGCGTGGACCGGGCGGGCATCTATATTCCGGGCGGCCGTGCGGCCTATCCCTCTTCGGTGCTGATGAACGCCATTCCGGCCAAGGTTGCCGGTGTCGAGCGGATCATCATGGTGACGCCTGCACCGGGCGGCTATATCAATCCGCTGGTGCTGGCTGCGGCAGAACTGGCCGGAGTCGACGAAATCTGGCGGATTGGCGGCGCGCAAGCGGTCGCAGCGCTTGCTTATGGTACCGAAAAAATTGCGCCGGTGGACGTTATCACCGGCCCCGGGAACGCCTGGGTTGCAGAGGCGAAGCGGCAGGTTTTCGGGGTTGTCGGCATCGATATGGTGGCCGGACCATCGGAAATTGTCGTGGTTGCGGATGGCAAGAATGACCCCGACTGGATCGCCGCCGACCTGCTCAGCCAGGCCGAACATGATCCGACCAGCCAGTCGATCTTGTTCACAGATGATAGTAGCTTTGCTAACAAAGTCACTGAAAAAGTGAACGAACAGTTAATTGCTCTTGCAACGTCAGAAACCGCGACGACCAGCTGGAAGGACAATGGTGCGATCATCATCGTCGACCGGCTGGACCAGGCGGTGCCTCTGGTCGACCGGCTGGCGGCCGAACATCTCGAACTGGCGATCGACGATCCCGACGCCATGTTCAACAAAATCCGCCATGCCGGATCCGTGTTTCTCGGGCGCCACACGCCCGAAGCCGTCGGTGACTATGTCGCCGGCCCCAACCATGTGTTACCCACAGGACGACGGGCGCGTTTCTCGTCCGGCCTGTCGGTGACCGATTTCATGAAGCGCACGAGTTTCATCCGCTGCGATGAGCAGGCTCTGCGCAATATTGGCCCGGCAGCGGTCGCTCTGGCAACAGCGGAAGGCTTGCCCGCCCATGCCGCCAGCGTACAGAAGCGGCTCGACCGGCGCTGACCATTACAGAAAGACAAAGACCCATGACGATTTCCCTATATGATGCCGTAATTCCGACCCAGTTGCAGATCATCGCTGCCGTTCGCGAACTGGTCGACGAAGCCAAGGCCCATTGCGCGGAAAAAGCCATTGCGCCGGAAGAGATTATCGGCGCACGGCTGATCGAGGATATGCAGCCTTTTTCCTATCAGGTGAAATGCTGCCGGGAACATTCGCTGGGCGCGATTGAAGGGGTGAGGGAAGGCTTTTTCACGCCAAGTCTGGTGGCGCCACCAACGGATTGGGCAGGCCTTTACGAAAAGCTTGATGAAGCAAAGTCCGGTCTGGAAGCGGTCAGCGAAGCGGAGATGGAGAAATTTGTCGGCCAGCATATGGAATTCCGCTTCAACGACGTGGTCATGCCTTTCACCGCCGAAAATTTTCTGCTGAGTTTCGCCCAGCCCAATTTCTATTTTCATGCGACGACGGCCTATGATCTGCTCCGCGCGCGCGGGCTGCGGATCGGCAAGCGCGATTTTCTCGGCATGCCACGGATGAAAAAAATATGACCGCAAAATCCACATCGCGGTCCGCCGCTCGTCTGGCCGCGGTCCAGGCGCTGTTCCAGCATCAGATGGAAAAGACGCCGGTACCGAAGCTGCTCAAGGAATTTCACGACCACCGGCTCGGCAAGGAAATCGAGGATGAACAATATCATCCGGTCGAGCGTGATTTTTTTGACGATCTTGTTATCGGCGTCACGTCGCGGCTGGAAGAAATCGACGGACTGATAACCTCAAAACTGGCTTCCGGCTGGACATTGGGGCGCCTCGACAAGACGATGCTGCAGATTCTCCGCTGCGGAACATTTGAACTGGTCGCACAGGAAGACGTACCGATCGCAACCGTGATTGACGAATATCTGGACGTGGCGCATGCTTTCTTCAACAAAAAGGATGCCGGTTTTGTCAACGGGTTGCTGGATAGCATCGCGAAGCAGGTACGGGGCTGAAGATAACCCTCCGGCCGGCACTGGGGGAAAGATTGTCCAAATTTCTAGAACGGCTTGATCCTGAATTTCGTGATATTATCACGGCGGAAGGTCCCTATATTTACGACATATTGAGGGCCGACGTGCCGGGTGCCCGTGCGGCACTGGCCACGCTTTTCGCTCAAATGACTGCCGATTTGCCGGAATATGAAGGTCAGAAAGACGCATATCATATGCCGGGACTGGACGATGATCCCGATGTCGCGGTGATCGAATATCGCGCTCGGGACGTGCTTTATCCTGATTGCGCGATCATCTGGTTGCACGGCGGCGGCTATGTGATGGGCAGCGCCGATGATTTTTCGGCACAGAGCTATTCCTCACTCGCGCCGGTGGTCTCGGTCGATTACCGGATGGCGCCGGAAGATCGTGCGCCGGCTGCGGCGCGCGATGTCTGTGCGGTGATCGAACGGTTGGCGGAAAACCGCAATCCGCGCAAGATCATCCTCGCCGGTCCCAGTGCCGGCGGCGGACTGGCGGCGAGCGCCGCGCTGCTGAACCGCGACCGGGGCGGACCGGAGATTGCGTTCCAGCTGCTCATCTATCCGATGCTCGATGACCGGCACGACACGGAGTCGGGTCATATGGACCTGCCGCCGTCCACCTGGAACCGGGAAACCTCGCTTCATGCCTGGTCGCTCTATGCCGAGGAAGACGGTGCCAGCCCTTATGCAGCGGCGGCGCGGGCAACCGATCTTTCCGGCCTGCCGCCCGCCTTTATCATGTGCGGCGATCTCGATCTGTTTCTCGACGAAGATATTATGTATGCCAGCCGTCTTCGTTCATCCGGCGTTCCGGTTGAGCTTGCTATCTATCCAGGCGCGCCGCACGGATATAACGGATTTGCCCCCCAGGCAGCGGTCAGCAAGCGCGCCAACGCTTCCATCAGAATGGCACTGGAGCACGCCCTGTCTTGAACGAATTACAATTTATTGACCGATTGAAGGCGATCAGCACCCACCCGGCTGCACGCGGACTGGTCGACGATGCCGCCATGATGCCTTTTGGGCGACATAAACTGGTGATGACCCACGACATGATGGTTGAGGGAGTCCATTTCCTTCGCGATGCCGATCCTGCCGATGTGGCATGGAAGCTGGTCGCGGTAAACCTGTCCGATCTGGCGGCAAAGGGTGCGAAGCCACTCGGCATCTTGCTCGGCTATGGGCGGACCTCCGGTGATCAGTGGGATGCTGCCTTTGTTGAAGGGCTGAAACAGGCGATTGACCGCTTTGCGGTGCCTCTGCTCGGCGGCGACACCGTGGCGATGGGAGACAATGCTCCGAGAACCTTTGGCCTCACCGCGATCGGCGAAGCGAAAGGTCATATCGTGCCCTCGCGCAGCAATGCCAAGCCGGGGCACGCGGTCTATGTCACCGGCACGATCGGCGATGCCTGGGCCGGCCTGCAAATCGCATCGGGATTGCTTCGGTCGGAAGATATTGATGTTACTGCATCCTTGTTGAAAGCGCACACCCGCCCGATGCCCCGGCTGGAAGAAGGACGGATATTGTCCAATCTGGTCAGCAGTATGATGGATGTCTCGGACGGTTTGCTGCTCGATGCGTCGCGGATTGCGGCAGCGAGCGGCATCCAGATTGAAATTGATCTTGCGGAAATTCCTTTGTCCAAACAGTTTCAGTCGCTTGTCGGCAATGATCGGGATGCGCGGATGAGCGCGGCGACCGGCGGGGACGACTATCAGTTGCTGCTTACCGCCAGTCCGGAAACGGTTTTGGGCATTCCGCTGACATGCGTTGGTGTTTGCCGCCCGGGATCGGGTCTCAGCCTGCACAGCCATGGCGAAAGACTGGAATTACCAGAGCATCTCGGCTTCGTGCACGCCTGATCCGGGCAAGGCAGGTTTCATGGCATAGGTTTTGAATGTGCCCCGTCACCCCTCTAAATCAACGCTTGCAGGTTTTTCCCCCCGCCCTATAGTTTGAGCCGACAGCTCCGCGTCTGACGGGGCGTTTAACTATAAACGATAACAAATGGAGGGGATTTGAATCGATGACCGTTGTCACCATTTCAATTTTATGCGGATTTATCGCCATATTATATGGCTTTATAACCAGCCGTCAGGTGCTCAATGCGCCGGCCGGCAACGAAAAAATGCAATCTATCGCAGGGGCAATTCAGGAAGGCGCGCAAGCCTATCTGAACCGGCAATATCGGGCAATCGGGCTCGTCGGAATCGTCGTTGCGGTTCTGGTATTTATCTTTCTCGGACCAATTTCGACAGTCGGCTTTCTGCTCGGCGCGATCCTGTCGGGCGTCGCGGGCTATATCGGCATGAACATTTCGGTTCGCGCCAATGTCCGCACCGCTCAGGGTGCTAGCGAAAGCTTGCAAACCGGTCTCACCGTTGCGTTTCGCGCCGGTGCGGTGACGGGTATGCTGGTGGCTGGACTTGCATTGCTGGCGATTTCAATCTTCTTCTATGTGCTGACCACCCAGATGGATATGGCCGCCAATGACCGTACGGTCATCGACGCGCTGGTTGCTCTGGCCTTTGGTGCATCACTGATTTCGATCTTTGCACGTCTCGGTGGTGGTATCTTTACCAAGGCCGCCGACGTCGGCGCCGATCTGGTCGGCAAGGTGGAAGCGGGCATCCCCGAGGATGATCCACGCAACCCTGCAACCATCGCGGATAATGTCGGCGACAATGTCGGTGACTGCGCCGGCATGGCCGCCGATCTGTTCGAGACCTATGTTGTGACCGTCGGTGCGACGATGGTGCTTCTGGCGCTGCTGTTCGGCGATCTGGTTGGGAGCGCGATGCTCTATGACCTGATGTCTCTGCCTCTGATTGTGGGTGGTGTCTGCATCCTGACCTCGATCATCGGTACCTATATGGTCCGGCTCGGCAGTGGCACCAACATCATGGGCGCGCTGTACAAGGGTTTCATTACCACGGCAGTGCTTTCGGTCCCGGCGATCTATTATGTCACCATGCGCACGCTGGGTGACATGGATACGCCTATCGGTGTTGCGCTTGACGGCAGCGGCGGATTTACCGGCATGGCCCTGTTCTGGTCGATGATGGTTGGTCTGGCGGTTACCGGCCTGATCATCTGGATTACCGAATATTACACCGGTACGGATTATCGTCCGGTGCGGTCGATCGCCAAATCATCGGAAACCGGCCACGGCACGAACGTGATCCAGGGACTGGCGATTTCGATGGAAGCAACGGCCTTGCCGACGCTCGTCATCGTGATCGGCATCGTGGTCGCGTTCCAGCTCGCTGGTCTGATCGGCATCGCCTTCGCGGCAACCGCCATGCTGGCGCTCGCCGGAATGGTTGTGGCGCTTGATGCTTATGGTCCGGTTACGGATAATGCAGGCGGTATCGCCGAAATGGCCGGTCTCGACGAGAGCGTCCGCAACAAGACCGACGCGCTCGACGCCGTGGGCAATACCACGAAGGCTGTGACCAAGGGCTATGCCATTGGTTCTGCCGGTCTGGCGGCTCTGGTGCTTTTCTCGGCTTATACCGCTGACCTCAAGGAGTTCTTTCCGAACCTAGAAGTCAGCTTCAGCCTTGAAAATCCCTATGTGATCGTGGGCCTGCTGCTGGGTGCATTATTGCCCTATCTGTTCGGTTCGATGGGCATGACCGCCGTTGGCCGTGCCGCTGGAGACGTTGTCAAAGACGTGCGCGAGCAGTTTGCCAGTGATCCGGGCATCATGGCGGGTACCACGCGTCCCAACTATGCGCGGACCGTCGATCTGGTGACCAAGGCGGCGATCAAGGAAATGATCCTGCCATCGCTGTTGCCGGTTCTTGCACCGATCGTGGTCTATTTCGTGATCACCGCGGTTGCAGGGCAGGCGAACGGCTTTGCCGCTCTCGGCGCGTTGCTGCTCGGCGTGATCGTCTCCGGTCTGTTCGTTGCCCTGTCGATGACAGCGGGTGGCGGTGCCTGGGACAATGCCAAGAAATATATCGAGGATGGCCATCATGGCGGCAAGGGCTCCGATGCCCACCATGCCGCGGTGACCGGCGATACCGTGGGGGATCCTTACAAGGATACCGCGGGTCCGGCCGTCAATCCGATGATCAAGATCACCAATATCGTCGCATTGCTGCTGCTTGCAGCGCTTTATGCGGCACAGGGCGGTATTCACTAGAACGCTTGCTATCTTGCTTTGAAAACAGACCTCGCCGGAAGCGATTTCGGCGGGGTTTTTTTGTGTGTGCGCCGGGTCGACGTCCTTCGGCGCAGCGTTAACAACATATTACCCCTTTTTCGTTAAGCTCGCCGCTGCAAAAGAAATGAATGTGGGTAGACAGGTTTCCATGGATTTGAGCGGGTTACAGAAGATGGAGGGCACGGATGTTCGCGCGAACCGGTTCCGCGACCGTCTCGCTTCCTGCGATCCCCGGGCGGTTTTCCTCCCGCTGGACGCAATCGACGCCAATCTCGTCGAAGCATGGAGCGAACTGGCCACGCAGGCGAGCGAACCGAATATCTTCTACGAACACTGGTTTCTCAATCCGGCTCTCGCCCAGTTCGACCATCACCCCGATTTGCGCCTGTTTCTTTTGTGGGCGGGCGCACCAGGATGCTCGCAACTGCTTGGCCTGCTCCCGCTCGGTCCCGAAAACAGGTTTGGGCGCTGGCCGGTGCCGCACGTCCAGAACTGGGTGCACCACAATTGTTTTCTCGGTACGCCGATCGTCCGGCAGGGTTGTGAAACGGAATTCTGGGACCATCTGCTCAACGCGCTTGATAGCGGCGACTGGCCGGGTTTTCTGCATATCAACGGCATGACCATCGGCGGCCCACTGGATCAGGCGCTGCGGGCGGTTTGCGGGGGCCATAAACGCCGCTGCGATCTCGTTCATAGCGAAGCGCGGGCGCTGCTGCAGAGCGATCTCGGGTCCGAAGCTTATTACAACGCGACCGTGCGCGGGAAAAAGCGCAAGGAACTGCGGCGACAGGCCAAGCGGCTAAATGAACTGGGCGATGTGACCTTTTCCCACCATCGCGACGCCACCGATCTGGAGCCGTGGATCGACGAATTTCTGCAGCTGGAAAGCCGCGGCTGGAAAGGCCATAACGGATCGGCGCTGGACTCCTCCGATCAGACGCGGGCATTTTTTCGCGACGCATTGCGCGGCGCGGCGCGGGCAGGGCAACTGGAACGCCATGATATCCGCCTCGAGGGAAACCCGCTGGTGATGCTGGTGAATTTTCACAGCGGTCAGGGCAGCTTTTCCTTCAAGACCGCCTTTGACGAAGCCTTTGCCCGTTTTTCCCCCGGCGTCCTGCTGCAACTGGAAAATCTCAAGATACTGGAGAATCCGGCGATAGGCTGGATGGACAGCTGTGCGGCGCAGGACCATCCGATGATCGACAGCCTGTGGTCCGGACGGCGCCATATCGGGCGCTTCTCGATCGAATTGAAGGGCGTCTCCCGCCGCGCCATCTTCCGCGGCTTGCGGCTTGGTGAAGACCTGATGGCGCAGGTCCGGGGACGGGAAATTTTTGATCCGACAGAGGTGCAGCCATGAACCAGATTTCCGGCAAGGACATGTTCCAGCAGCAGATTTTCGCCGAGCAAAGCCGGCAGCGATTTGATGGCTGTTATCCCGAACAGGCCCGGGTGCTGGATCACCAGATGCTATCGCACCCGTTGCTGACGCTTGACGCTCTGGCGCAGCTTGGCGAGGCCATGCCCGGTGCCAGCGTCGAATATAATCCCGGCGATTTGCCGGTCGGAATCAGGCCCGAAGACGTGCCGGACAATGGCATGACCATCGGCGACACGATCCGCATGATCGACCGCTCGGCCAGCTGGGCGGTGCTCAAGAATATCGAGCAGATGCCGGAATATGAGGCGTTGCTGCACTCGCTGCTCGCCGAAATCCGGCCGATACTGGAGGCCAAGACCGGCCAGATGCTGAAACCGCAGGGTTTCATCTTCGTCTCCTCACCCGATGCGGTGACGCCTTATCATTTCGATCCGGAACATAATATCCTGCTGCAGCTGCGCGGCGAAAAATGGATGACCACTTTTCCCGCCGGCGATGCCCGCTATGCGCCCGACGAAATCCACGAAGGCTATCATCTCGGCGGCCACCGCAATCTTGTCTGGCAGGATGATTTCGAGGCCGAAGGCACGCGCCACCATCTGACGCCGGGCAAGGCGATCTTCGTGCCGGTCATGGCGCCGCATTTTGTCAAGGTCGGGCCGGAGCCCAGCATCTCGCTTTCGATTACATGGCGCAGCGACTGGAGCTTCGAAGAGGCGGATGCGCGGGCGTTTAACGGCTGGCTGCGCAAGCGGGGGGTGACACCCAGGGCGCCGGGACGCTTTCCGGCGCGGAACCGGGCCAAGGCGCTGGCCTGGCGGGTTTTGCGGAAGATGTCTGGGCAATAAGAGCAGGGATAGCCCCTCCTTTTCAAAGGAGGGGTTGGGGTGGTTCTGTGCTGCGGATGAGCTTACGATTTACATTCAAAGTGCGATACATTTGCACTCAAAGCAACTGGCTAAAGAAGGTTGAGCCTAGCTAGATAACATTGCCTTTACTCGGTTCAAAATAGCCGCTTTGTGATGAAAAATATCGATAGTCGTATCAATGGGGTTTCTGATTTCTTCTTTTTCGTCGTCGAAAGTACCGACGTATCGACTTGTTTCTGAATTGAAGTGAAGGCGCGCAATGGGTTTGCGATTATTGTCATCAAGTAATACCGCGCAATAGGATTTGGAATCTCGCATAAAGATGCGGGATGGATCGACAACTTCTGAAGCAATCGCACGAACAATTTGGAAGCCTTCAATTTCATCCGCTGTCGTTTCAATTTCAGAAACTATTACGGGCTCTTCATCCGAACCTTCATCAATTGCAGAGGTCAGTCTGTCGTTAAGTTTTTCTCGCAGTATCGCTTTAAAGGCATTTGGAATGTGCTTGCCGATAGCTGCCTTGGTTCCGGCTGATAACCGCCCATCCGTCACTTGAGCCGCTATTAAACGAATAAGTTCAGGTGACGGTTCTGCCATCTCTTTTAATAGGGTCTTGGTAACTGCACCTTCCATTTGAAGACTGGCAGCGGTCTCGATTATAGACTCAACATCAAAACCCGTGCGCTGAAACTTAGCTATATTTCTGAAATCAGATTTTTTAAGCTTACTCAAATCAAACTCGTAAAAAGGCTTCTCATCCATACGATTTGAACTGTCTAAATCAGAGTAAAATTTGAACAGTGCGCCATTGGTCAGTATAGCGAATTTGGCATCCGTTACGCTGAAGTATCTATAAAGCTGGCCAGCATGCTTAAGTGAAAGTTCTTGATTTATCGGCTTGCACTCGATGAGCATTGACACATTGCCATCAATGATAATTGCGTAATCAACTTTCTCCCCTTTTTTTGTAGCAACATCACAAGTAAATTCTGGAACAACCTCAGATGGATTGAATACATCATAGCCTAGCGCCTGCAGGAAGGGCATTACCAGAGCGGTCTTCGCCGCCTCTTCTGTCGCCAAAACTTCTCGATGCTTGTGAGCTTTTTCGGAGAGCGCCTCTAACTTTGCTTCTAATTCCATAATACCCCTTCCCGTTATTTTCTTACGTTATAGTCGGCAATCTTCACTTCGTCATCTTAAAGTTCTGGACGAAGTTTACTTGGTTCTTTCAATTACGATAAAATTCATATCGATGTCTAAAATTTGAAATCTGTTTATCCGGCAATTTTTGGTCTCCAATCTCTTCATTAAAGTCCCCCAACCAATCCCGCCTGAAATTTCTCCCATGATCGTCACTCTTCGCGAAAAAATAGGGAGAGATCATGGTTATACTTATCGCCGCAGCGCTCCTCACTATTGTGATATTTATCGAGCTATCAAGTGAGATCGCTGCCGCTGCGCGAGTGATGCTGGCGCACCGCCACCACCCCAACCCCTCCTCTGAAGAGGAGGGGCTTTAGAAAGCAACGGCTCGCTCAAATCATGGCATGAGTGTAATTTTGCTCTGCGTCTCAACATTCCGGTCCTTTCTCGCGGGGCTTCCTGCTTGACATTCCTCCCGTGGCCGTCACTCTCCCAAGAAAAAACAGGGAGAGAGAATATGGCTACACTTATTGCCGCAGCACCGATCAGCATGGATGCCTTTATCGAGAAACAGGCGCGGGGGGATGCGGTGGTGAATATCGTGCTGGCTGGCGGGATCAACTACTGGCTGACCCGTGATCTGCCCTTTATTCCTGCAACACTGCCCCTGGGCGATTCCGCGCCCAATCTGGGCGGTACCTTGGTCGGGATCGCGGTGCTGATGAGCCTGTTGCTGACGCTGATTGTCTACGGGATCACGGTTTCTCAGCGCAAATCGGGCAAGATTGCGCCCGGTCTTCCTGCCGATACCCGCTTCGGCTTTGCGCCATTCCTGCTTGCGCTGAAACATCTCGCGATGACGCTGATCCCCGCGGTTCTGATCGGGATGGCCTTGCAGGGCGCGGCGCCGGATCTGCGCTTTCCGCCGCTGATCTTTACCGCGATGGTCACGATTATCGCTGCGGTGCTGGCTTATTTTATGTCAAAAAGCACGACGCGGGCGACGCTAAGACTATGATTATTCTTTCAGCATCCTTTGCCGTCCCGCCGGAGCAGCGTGAGGAAATCATCGCCTTGTGTAGCGAGCATAGCGCCCGGTCCCGCGGCGAGCCTGGCTGTATTTCCCATCATATCCACGCCGATTGCGAAGACCCGGCTCGGCTGTTCTTTCATGAACAGTGGCAAGACGAAGCCGCCGTCGCCGCGCATTTCGCGGTTCCGGCTTCGGGCGAATTCGTCAAACGGCTGACCGCGCTGCTTGGAGAGCGTCCGGCGATGCAGATATATCGGGCGGAGGCGATTTCGGCGGGAGATCTTGGCTAGTCTATCCATTAGCCCTGAGCCTGTCGAAGGGCGCCTCTCATTCGGGAGGCATGGTTCGACAGGCTCACCACTGATGGCTTTCCTGAGTCCTTTCGGCGTTGCCTAGAACCGCTTGCGGAAATCGATCTCGATATAACGACCGACCGGATCCATGTAGCCGGACTGATAGCTGAGCGGGATCAGGCCGCTGTCGTCGCGGACGGTCTGGATATCGTTGAAGATATTGTCCATCTTGAGCGCAATCCGGCTGTTTTTCAGGAACGGGACTTTCTCGGTCAGATTGCCGCGATCATCGAGATTGATGAACATGCGCAAGTTGACCGTGGTCAGGTCGGAAAAGCGCAGGTTGGATCCGGTGAGGCCGCCATTGACGCGGGTTGCCGTCTGATGCTTGCCGTCGAGGCGGAAGCCGATGCCGTTGTTGAACCAGCCGCCGTTGATCTCGAATTCGTGCCGTGGGCTACCGCCGGTTGAACCGATGGCGGATCCGTTCAGCAAATCCAGTTCTTCGACGCCGTCGCGGATTTTGATACTCTCTTCGAGGCGAATGGTGTGGAAGGCCGATACTTGCCAGCGTCCGCCGCGCGGCGCGCCGGCTCCCGGGCCGCCACCACCGGGACCACCGGACCGGGCATTCTGCCTTCCTTCCGGTGCTCCGCCTTCGGGTGGCGGGCCGCCTTCTGCAGGGCCGTTTGCTGCCGGTTGCGGCTGTGGTGCCGCGCGCTCGGCGCGTCCGCCGCCGCGGCTTTGCCCACCGAAGCGTTTGGAAAAATCGATCCCGTAACGGATGCGTTCGCTTCTGACCTCGGCATAGTTAACCGGCCGCTTGTCGATCGCGATCAGACGGCCGGAGACATCGCGGGTGACCCGGTCAGGAAAGGCCGCTTCGATTTCCGGTGTGAGCAGGGGGAAGCTTGATGCAACGTCGGTGCTGTTGTTGCGGAAATATTCGCCGAGAAAGGTGAAACCGTCGAGCCAGTCCGGCCGGTAGTTGACCGCCAGCTTGATATCGCGCCGGGATTCGGCGGGCAGGGCGAAATTGCCGCCGGTTGTGACGGCTGCAAGAACGGTTTCCCCGTTGGTAAAGTCATAGGTCGTGACATTCGGGGTGATGATGATCGGATTGCCAAGCTGGGCAATCGTCGGTGCCGCTTCTTCGCCAATGGCGGTTGCGGAGAATACCAGGCCATCCATCGGTTCCCAGTTCAGACCGAAACCGAATTCCACCAGCCCGCCAAAGTCGGACAGGTCGGAATAGCCAAAATTGCCGTTGATCGAGACTTTGCCGATTGCTTCGACGACATCGATATTTTCATTGGCCAGCGGGATATCGATACTGATTCCGGTGGTCAGTTCATCGCGGCTGAGGTCGGTGGTGACAAAGGTGCCGCTACTGGTTTCCCGGCTGTTGAGATCTTCCCGATTATAACCGGCGCTTAGGGTCGTGGTCACCGTACCGGAGGGCAGGACGAATAAGGTGCCCGAGATTGTCGCAAGATTGTTGATCGTCTGATCGACGACGCGGGCGGTGTCGGTAACCGGGGTGCCGAGCAAGCTGCCAAAATCGGTCGCGAGAGGATCGACGGTCCCGGCATCGATCGCTGCCTGTAGCGCGGTGATGTCGCCGGACCGGTCGGTGTCGGTATTGACCTGTTCGCGGGTGTAATCGCTGGTCAGCGACCAGCGCCAATCGCTGAGCGTGCCGTTCAGCGTCAATCCTGCCTGCGCGGTATTGGTTTCCTGTACCTTGCGAAGCGGTCCATATTGGCTGAAATAGCGGAACAGCGAATCGCCCGCGACGTCCAGCGCACCATTGGGCAGGCCCTGCAATCCGGTGGATTTGTCATAGACATATCCGCCATTGAGCGAGAGCGACATGCCATTGTCGAAGGTCCGGCTGTAATTGGCATTTAGCTCGACATTGTCCGAAGGTGCTACCAGCGTGCGATAGTCGCCGAGATTGACCAGATCACCGGCAGCGTCCTGGATGATGTCCCGCTCGCTTTCGGTAATCGCGGTGTTGTTCTGCCATTCGAGATTGATATTGATCCGGTCGTTCTTGCCGATATGGGTGACATTGGCTTCGATTTCCGAAATTCCCTGTCCGCCTGCGGTCGGGATACCATATTCGCCCGAGACGCTGACTCCGGTATATTGGTCCTTCAGGATGAAATTGACCACGCGTTCGTCAGGACTATAGCCATAGCGCAGCGCAAGCTCTTCAGGGAAGACCTGGATCGTGCGGATGGCTTCGGGCGGCAGATCGCGGATTTCGCGAAAGCCGGAGGTCCGCTGTCCGTTGATCAGCACGATCGGCCGGCCGCTGCCGCGTCCCCGGCTGGAGGTGGTCTGCGACGAAATGGCTTCGAGCAGGTCCTGTACCGAAGAAACACCATAGCTGGCGATATCCGCTTCGCTCAATTCTACAACCGGCGGTATTTCGGTAACCACTGCACCGCGCGGAAGTGACGCTGTGACGACGATTTCATCATCGGCATAATCCGACTCTGTATCGGTGATCTGCGCACCGGCAGGAGTCGCGACCAGCATGCCCGCGAAAATGAAGGGCGACGAAGCGAAAAAGGATCGGGGGGAAGATATCATGATTTGTTACAATAGCTCTAATAAGGGGGAGAGGAGACATTCGAAATGCCATGCAAATCAGGCTAATGGTATATTTTCTTTGTATTAAATTGTCGCAAGGAAATTGCTGCGGCACCGATAGATATTATCATATTGGCCGATGCAGCTAATCCTTCCCTTTTTGCGCATTTGTCGTTATGGCGCACTGCAACACGCGGAATTGCCGCAATATCAGGGAAAATGCACCGCCATATGGCAAAAGAAGAATTACTGGAAATGAAGGGAATGGTTCGCGAACTGCTCCCCAACGCCATGTTCCGGGTCGAGCTGGAAAATGGCCACGAAATTTTGGGCCACACTGCTGGCAAGATGCGCAAGAATCGTATTCGTGTGCTGGTCGGCGATGAAGTGCTCGTGGAACTCACCCCATATGACCTGACCAAGGGTCGCATCACCTATCGTTTCAAGTGATGTTATGCCGTTCGTCCTGAGCCTGTCGAAGGACGGTGACCGGCTGGCATTGCATTTGAGTTATGGCTTCGACAAGCCCAGCCCGAACGGTCTAGAGGGTGTTTGCTGACATGAAACTGGTTCTGGCCTCCTCCAGCCCGCGTCGGCTGGAACTGCTTGGGCGTCTGGGCGTGACGCCCGACCGGATTATCTCTCCCGACATTGACGAAGCCCCGCACGAGGGCGAACTGCCGCGCGACTATGTATTGCGTATGGCGCAGGAAAAGGCGGTCGCTGTCGAACGGCAAGATCAGGAAATCCTGGTCGCGGGAGACACAACCGTTGCGGTCGGTCGCCGGATATTGGGCCAGGCCGGCGATGCGGCGGAACAGCGCAAATTTCTGGAACTGGTCAGCGGGCGGCGGCATCATGTGATGTCGGCGGTCTGCGTGATCGCGGCCGACGGCACCGCGCGGACGAAATTGTCCGACAGTATCGTGAAATTCAAGCGCTTCGAGACCCGCGAGATCGAGGCCTATATCGCCACCGGCGAAGGTGAGGGCAAGGCGGGCGGCTATGCGATACAGGGGCAGGCCGAGGCCTTTGTTACCTGGATGTCGGGCAGCTATAGCGGGATCGTGGGATTGCCGCTCTACGAAACCCGCAACCTGCTGATCAGCGCGGGCTATCCCCTTGGCTGATTTTGCCAATGGCTGGCTTTACGAAGCCGGGATCGGCGAAATCCGCGCGTTGCGGCTGGAAAATCATATTCTGACAGAAATTCGGGTCGAGCGTGTCGATGGTCATCCAAGGGCCGGTGCGGTCGTCGATGCGAAATTCACCCGGCAATGGGTCGCCGGAAAATCCGGGATTGCGACTTTGCCCGACGGGCATGAGGCACTGCTGCAGCCGCTGCCCAGAGGATTGACCGAAGGATCGACGGTCCGGGTCGAAATCGTCCGGGCTGCGATGAATGAGCGGGGCGGGCAGGCCAAGCGCGCCAAGGCACGGCCCGTCGATAGTGACAGTCCCCTGGGCGATGGTCCCGACCTGCTGGCAGAGATCACGGCGAGCGGACTTCCTGTCAAACAGGTCCACGCCCATGACGAGGATTTCTTTGCCCGGCACGGCTGGCACGAAGCGATCGAGCAGGCGGAAAGCGGGCGGATTGATTTTGAGGGCGGGAGTCTGCTGGTCTCGCTCACCCCGGCGATGACGGTGATCGACGTGGACGGCCCGCTGGCGCCGCTGGAGCTGGCGAAACGGGCCGCGAAGCAGATCGCACTGGCGCTGGTGCGGTTCGATATTGCAGGCAATATCGGTGTGGATTTTCCCACGCTGGAAGCCAAGTCCGAACGCACAGCCGTCGCTGCCATCTTTGACGACTATATGACCGTCAATTGCGAACGCACGGCAATGAACGGTTTTGGTTTCATGCAGATTGTCAGCCGCAAGCTCCGGCCATCGGTGCCGGAAATCATGCAGGCCAATCGCGCGACCAATGCTGCGCTAAAATTGTTGCGGCAGGCGGAGCGCGATCGCGGTGCGGGTGCGATGCGGCTGGAAGCGCATCCGGCGGTCGCGAACAAATTGCAACCGTTTATGCTGGAGGAATTGGCCAAACGGACCGGCCGGTCTGTGTCGGTCGAACCGCGCGGCAGCATTCCGGTCCATGGCGGTTCGATAGGATAATCCTGTTGCCGGGAGCGAGAGGATGGCA
>CAJQNR010000104.1 GCA_905479715.1 uncultured Sphingorhabdus sp. | reverse complement strand
TTCAAAGCCGCCAATGATGCAGAACGCTTCCTGATGAACCGCAATCATTCGGGCACCGGTGGCGATCGCCCCAAACCGAGCGTGGCTCCCGCTACGCCCGAGAGCGAGGCATTTGGCAGCCTGGAACAAAAACTTCCCGCCAAATCGGCCAAGAAATCCGGCAGTGCAGCTCCCGGTTTCAGTTTCGACAAATAAGCCCGATCAGGAGAACAGATCATGCGCATCATTTCAATGGCACTCATCACCGCCCTCGGGCTCTCGGTTACGGCATGCGGCAGCACCACCGCCAACCGCGGCGTTTATAGCGAACGCCAGCCTGTCGTTTCCAAAGCGAACTATGTCCTGGACCTGAGTACGGGCAGTGGCGGATTGTCTACCTCCGAGCAGAACCGCCTCTCGGGCTGGCTCGACGCTCTCGAACTCGGCTATGGTGATCGTGTTTCGATTGATGATCCAAGCTATTCAGCCAGCGCAGTGGCAAAGGCTGCCGTGGAAGCCATCGTGGCTCGCTATGGCCTGCTGATCAGCGAAACAGCGCCAATAACCGAAGGCCATGTGCCAGCCGGCCTGATGCGGGTTGTTGTTTCCCGGACGACTGCATCGGTGCCGGGTTGCCCCGATTTCAGCTATCGCAGTCATACCGATTTTCAAGTGCGCACCAGCGAAAATTATGGTTGCGGAACGAACAGCACGATGGCCGCGATGATTGCCGATCCCGAAGATCTTGTCCGCGGCACCAATGCTGGCGGTGAAGATCAGGCGCAAGCTTCCAAGGCGATCCGTGCCTATCGTGACAAGAAAGTTGGAGAATAATAATGAACGCTCCCTGGAAACCCGGCTCGAACAACGGACGTGATCCGTTTGCGGCCTTTGTTTGCGATGAAGATACGCTTGATATACTCCGTCCGGTTGTCGAAGAAATGGGCTGGGCGGGCGATAAATGCAATATGGGCGGGCTGCGCAATGCCGTCCAGACGCTGTCCGTTTCGGCCAGCCCCAATATCTTGCTGGTCGATCTGTCAGAATCGGGCGATCCGTTGAACGACATCAATTCGCTGGCCGAGGTCTGCGAACCGGGAACGGTTGTGGTTGCCATGGGGCAGGTCAATGACGTGCGCCTCTATCGCGACCTGATTGTCAGCGGCCTGCAGGATTATCTGCTCAAGCCGTTTACACCGGACCAGCTGCGGGATGTACTGGCCCAGGCACAAGCGGTAATCAACGCCCCGAAAACCGAGGAATCACAATCCGAGAAACCACATGTTTCGACGGCGGTAATCGGCACGCGTGGCGGTGTTGGCGCGTCCACCATTGCAACGTCGCTGGCCTGGTTGCTCAGCCATGACAAGGAACGTCTGACCGCCCTGCTTGATCTGGATGTCCATTTCGGCACCGGCGCTCTTTCGCTTGATCTGGAACCCGGTCGCGGGCTTACCGATGCGATTGACAATCCAAGCCGGATTGATGGCCTGTTCATCGAACGCGCGATGATCAAAGCCAATGAGAAACTGTCACTGCTGTCTGCAGAAGCACCGATCAACTCACCGATGATGACCGACGGCACCGCTTTCTTCCAGTTGCAGGAAGAATTTCGCGCGGCCTTCGATTGTACGGTGATCGACTTGCCACGGGACATGCTGATCAACTATCCGCATCTCCTCGGCGATGTGAATGCCACCGTGATCACGACGGAACTGACCCTGGCGTCGGCCCGTGACTGCATCCGTTTGCTGTCCTGGCTAAAATCGCACGCCGCGCAGAGCAAGATCTATGTGGTTGCGAACAAGGTGCAAACCGCCAATCTGGAAATCAGCCGTCAGGATTTTGAAAACTCTATCGAGCGCAAGATCGATATCCTGATCCCCTATGACATCCGCACCGCAGCGCAATCTGCAAAACTGGGTCAAGCATTGGTGGAAGCCGGAAAATCCAGCAAGGCCGCTGCGAAAATCGTCGAGTTGACGAACCTCGTCCTCGGTTCCGTCGAAGATAGCGACGAAGATGGCGACGACAAACGATCATTCATGGGCAAGCTGGGCGAACTGAAGTCATTGCTCCCATCGAAAAAAGTCAAGGAAGAGGCTCCTAAAGTCTGAAGCAGGTGCAAACATTCTTCAGCTTTAAAGGAATTAGACTATGGGTATAATGCAAATTGCAATATTGGGTGCAGGTGTGTTGGCGGTTTTGCTGCTGATCATATTTGCATTTGCAGGCCCATCGCAGTCCACGGCAAAGGCCCGGCGGCTCGACAAGGTCAAATATCGTCATTCCGACAGCGAGAATGTCCAGGTTGAAGCGCAAATGAAAAAGGCGCTCTCGGCGCGGCGCAAAACCACACGCCCCAAGGGCGACACCATGACCAAGATGGAGAGCCTGGCAATCCGGTTGGAAAAAACCGGCAAGCCGTGGCCGCTGTCCTATTTTTTCTATGCGGTGGGCGGATTGTTCCTGCTGGTATTTGGTTTGCTGCTGCTCAAGGGCGCGCCCCTCCTGCTATGCGCAACGGTCGGGCTTCTGGTCGGTGCCGGATTACCGCATTTTATCGTCGGCTTCCTGATAAACCGGCGAGTTGGCAAATTTACGGGCTCCTTTCCCGACGCCATTGAGCTGCTCGTCCGCGGGTTGCGCTCAGGCCTGCCGGTGACCGAAACGATCGGTGTGGTTGCCAAGGAAATTGGCGGACCCGTTGGCGAGGAATTCCAGAAGGTGGTCGACCGGATCAAGATCGGCCAGACCATGGAAGATGCGCTTCAGGAAAGCGCCAAGCGCATGGAAACACCGGAATTCAAATTTTTCTGCATCACCCTGGCGATTCAGCGTGAAACCGGCGGTAACCTCGCCGAGACGTTGTCCAATCTCGCCGATGTGCTTCGCAAGCGCGGACAGATGAAGCTCAAGATCAAGGCCATGTCCTCGGAATCCAAGGCTTCGGCCTATATCGTGGGTTCGCTGCCGTTCATCGTGTTCGGTCTGGTTTATACCGTGAACCCGACATATCTGGCCGGTTTTTTCTATGAAGAACGTCTGATCATCGCTGGCTTGGGTGGACTGACATGGATGAGCATTGGCGTGTTCATCATGGCCAAGATGGTCAATTTCGAGATTTAGGATGAAGGTGCAAGTCAAATGACAACCGGAGGCGGACCAACATTGATGGGCGTAGACGTCCTGTGGGTAGCGACAATTTTGTCCGCTGTCGCAGCAGCTGCAGTATTTTTCGCAATCTACGCCGCGGTGACGGTGCGCGACCCGATGGCAAAACGGGTCAAGTCGCTGAATGAGCGCCGTGAACAGCTCAAGGCCGGCATCACCGCCTCAACCACCAAAAAACGTGCCAAACTGGTGCAGCAGAGCGATACGACGGACCGCATGCGCAATGTCCTATCATCGATGCAGGTTCTACAGGACACCCAGGTCAAGGAAGCGCAACAGAAATTGGCACAGGCCGGCATCCGTTCAAAGGATCTCGCCTTCGTCGTGATTTTCAGCCGGCTTGTATTGCCAATCCTGCTGGGCGGTGGTGCCGCACTGGCAATTTATGGCTTCGATTATCTGGCGGAATGGTCAGACCTGAAGCGGTTTGGCGTATTCGCCGGTGCGACAATTTTTGGCTACAAGGCGGCCGATATCTACATCAACAACCTGATTGCCAAGCGGACCGACCTGATCCGGAAAGGTCTGCCTGATGCAATCGATCTGCTCGTCATTTGCGCGGAAGCCGGTCTGACGGTCGACACCGCCTTTGCCCGGGTTTCGAAGGAACTCGGAAGTGCGTTCCCGGAACTGGCGGATGAATTTTCGCTGACGTCGATCGAACTGGGCTTTCTGACCGAGCGACGGCAGGCATTTGAAAATCTCGCTTATCGCGTCGCGCTCGACCATGTCAAAGGCGTGGTGACGACGATGATCCAGACCGAGAAATATGGTACGCCGCTTGCTTCTTCCCTGCGCGTGCTTTCAGCAGAATTCCGTAACGACCGGATGATGCGGGCCGAAGAAAAGGCCGCTCGTCTGCCAGCGATCATGACGATACCGCTGATCATGTTCATTCTGCCGACCCTGTTCATCGTGATCCTTGGCCCTGCAGCCTGCTCGATCTCCGATGCCATGTTATAGCCGGAAGGAGATTCGGACAATCAAGAGAGCGGCAGTCCCCCTGCCGCTCTTTTTCATTCTGCGGCCAGGTCGTCAGCCGATTTTTTTACCTTCACCAGCATCGCCGACAGTTCCGCCTGCTCGCTCTCGCTGAGCACTGCCATCACTTTCTTTTCCATGGCCTGGGCGGCGGGCATGATCTGGTCATATAGGTCACGGCCGGCGGAACTCAGCAACAAATGATGGGAACGGCCATCGGCCGTATTGGGACTGCGTTCGAGCAAGGCGCGGTCAACCAGATTTTTCACCGCACGATTGACGGTCACCTTGTCCATCAGGGTCGCCTCGACCAGATGCCGCTGGGTCGACGCACCGCGCGAACCAAGAACCGCCATCACCCGCCATTCGGGGATTTTAAGCCCAAAGCGGCTTTTATACTCACCCGCAATAAGGTCACTGACGGCGTTGGACGACGTCGAGAGCTGGTAAGGCAGAAAATCATCAAGACGTACGGTCATAAGTAACATTTATTCAATTCTGGCACGAAGTCCAATCCAAAATGTCCGGGGAAATGCCCGTTCTATTATTCCATTGCCACTGACAGCAGCCTCTACCCGCGCATCAAGAAGATTTTCAACCCGCGTTTCGACGAGCAGACGATCGGTAACGGCCAGTGTCATCCGACCATCAATGGTGAACGCATCTGCGAGGCTGAGGATATTGACGTCATCCTCATATTGCTGGCCAATATAGCGCGCAGACAGGCTTGCACCGCTGCCATTATCGCTTGCCCAGCGGATTGAACCGGAAGCGTTGTGTTTGGGAACCTGCGCGGGCCGCAAACCGTCGATCGGAGCCGCGTCGCCGCTACCATCAACCTTCGCATCGACATAGGAATAGGCAGCGCGAAAGCTGAGGCCGTCAACCAGTTCACCGAGATCGAACTCGGCATCGATTTCAATGCCTTTGGATTTGATTGCCTCCAGATTCTGGCGCTGGCTGTAGGTCCCGTCTGCGGCGACAAATCCAACCCCCGGAAAGACGCCCGGACCGTTGGCCAATGTCACATTTGCGACGGCATTATCGAGCTGGTTGTAGAAGGCAGTGATACCGAAGTTTGCGAAACCGCTTTCCCAGTCCAGCCCCAGTTCAGCGCCCTTGACCCGTTCCGGGTCCAACAATTCATTGGCCGCCGTTGCGTCCGATCCGACCCGGAATGGCCGGAACAATTCGTTGAGTGTCGGCAGACGCCAGCCGAGATAGGCGGCTCCGCGCAACGTGAGTTCATCACTTGCATCAAAAGCAAAACCGCCCCGCCCGGTAAATTCGCTGCCGCTGCGACTGGCATATTGCTCGTCCGTCCGAATGGAGCCCGGAAAGGGATTGATCAACTCGATCTCTTTGCGAAAACCGCCATCAATCGACCAGAAATCGACGCGCCCGCCACCGGTCAGAACCAGCGCATCGGTCGTCTGCAGGCTGGCTTCGACAAAGCCGCCAAAGGTGGCGGTACTGCCCCCTGCCCTGCGGCTGCGCTGGGGGGTATCATCGTCGAGGTAGAAGAAATTCTCGTTGGTTGTTCCTTCGGTCCGGCGCCAGTCGCCACCGATCCGCAATTCGACATTGTCGCCGACCGGTGGCCGCACTTCAAAGCGGCCGCCGAGACCGGTCGAAGGCACATTATACTGTTCGAATACACGACTGACCGAATTGCGATCATCATCGACACCACCAAAGCTGACATCGAAATTGCGGATCTGGAGATAGGCGAGGGCCGACCATTGCCAGTCGGAGGTGCGGTCAACCAGCCGGATGCTGGCATCGGCGCCATCATTGTGGTTTTCGCTGAAGGCAAAGCCGCGCTCCCGGTCGTCGGTAAAGGCACGGACGTTGGTTTGAAGCTCAACATTGTCGGAAAGCGGAGCAACAAAGCGGACGGCAAGGCCGGCCTGCTCATATTCTGCCGGGCGATCGACCGTTCCACGCTGCTCTTCGATGATCGGAATGAAGCCGTCGCCGCGCGCGTAACTGGCAGAAATGGTCAGCTGCCCCTGCCCCAGTTCGCGGCCAAAGAGCAGATCGGCATCGACACTGTTGCGGCTACCGTAAGCGGCACCCAGTTCGATCCGGTCGCCGACATTGTCGCTGAACAGTTCGATCGTTCCGGCAATCGCGCCCTGACCGTCCGTAACGCTGCCGCCGCCGCGGGTAACCCGCGCTTCGGCAAGAGCCAGCGCATCATAGCCAGGCCATGCCACCCAGCCACCAAAAGGGTCCGCTTGCGGCACGCCGTCAAGGATCAACAAGGCACGGGAAGAAGCATTGCCGCCCAGCCCGCGCAGTGTGACGCCCTGGCTGGTCGGGTTTGCCGAACGGGCATCCGACCGCCGGAATTGTTGCAGCCCCGGCACATCGCGCAATGCGTTCTCGACCGTTTGTGAACGGTCCATCGGGATTTCGATTGCGCTATAAACACGGTCACCCCGCGAAACCGGCAATCCGGTAACGATGATCTCCGGCAAACGCCTGTCGGCGATGACAATCTGGTTTCCGTCATCGCTGGCTTGCTCTTGCCCCCGGACAGGGGCGCTGATCGACGCCATCGATGCCAACAGCGGGTAAACCAAAACTGATTTTTTCATCATGCGGGCTTCACTGCTTCGGGAGCCGCTTTCTGAAACGCCTCCATCTCGTTGCACGCCGCGTCAATCCGTACAAGTCTGGGGAATGCCCCCAAATCCAGATCAAACCGCCGGGCATTATAGATTTGCGGCACGAGGCAGACATCCGCGAGATTGGGTTGTTCGCCACCAAACAGACCGGTGTCCGGCGCCATTGCTTCGAGAGCGACGAACCCTTCCGCAACCCAGTGGCGATACCATGTATCAATGACTTGCTGATCCTGGCCCAGCTCGTTCTTGAGATATTTCAATATCCGCAGATTGTTCACCGGGTGAATATCCGCCGCGATGACCAGCGCCTGTGCCAAGGTCTCGGCCCGCTCTGCCGGATCGCTGGAGACCATCGGCGGGTCGTCATATTTCGCATCGAGATAGTCGATAATCGCCAGCGACTGGTTCAGATCATGCCCGTCAATCGACAGCATCGGCACAAAGCCCTGCGGATTGCGCGCAACATAGGCCGGAGCCTTCTGGTCGCCCTCCAGCAGGCTGGTGTTGACCGCTTGATAAGCGACCCCTTTGAGGTTGAGCGCGATGCGCACCCTGTAACTCGCCGAGCTGCGCCAATAGTCGTAGAGGATGATATCTGTCATGCGCCGGTTGTGGAGAGAGGCCATCGGAAATGCAAGCGTTGCCATCCTCTCGCTCCCGGCAACAGGATTATCCTATCGAACCGCCATGGACCGGAATTTCTCCGCGCGTCTCGACCGATACGGAACGCCCGGTCCGCCTTTCCAGTTCTGCCAGCATGGAAGGTTGCAACTTGCTTGCTACCGCCGGATGCACTTCCAGCCGCATCGCGCCGGCACCGCGATCGCGCTCCGCCTGCCGGAGCAGTCTCAGCGCAGCATTGGTCGAGCGATTGGCCTGCATGATGTCCAGCAGCGACGGCCGGACCTTGCGGCGGACAACCTGCATCAGGCCAAACCCGTTGATCGCCGTATGTTCGCAATTGGCTGTCATGCTTTCGTCGAAAATGGCGGCGACGGCAGTCCGCTCCGCCTTGGCTTCCAGCGTGGGAAAATCCACACCGATATTGCCTGCAATATCGAACCGCACCAGCGCCAGTGCGATCTGCTTCGCCGCCCGTTTCGCCAGCTCCAGCGGCGCCAGCGGGCCGTCCACATCGATCACCGTCATCGCCGGGGTGAGCGAGACCAGCAGACTCCCGCCCTCAAAATCAATCCGCCCGCTTTCCGCCTGCTCGACCGCTTCGTGCCAGCCGTGCCGGGCAAAGACATCCTCGTCATGGGCGTGGACCTGTTTGACAGGAAGTCCGCTCGCCGTGATCTCTGCCAGCAGGTCGGGACCATCGCCCAGGGGACTGTCACTATCGGCGGGCCGTGCCTTGGCGCGCTTGGCCTGCCCGCCCCGCTCGTTCATCGCAGCCCGGACGATTTCGACCCGGACCGTCGATCCTTCGGTCAATCCTCTGGGCAGCGGCTGCAGCAGTGCCTCCTGCCCGTCGGGCAAAGTCGCAATCCCGGATTTTCCGGCGACCCATTGCCGGGTGAATTTCGCATCGACGACCGCACCGG
>CAJQNR010000103.1 GCA_905479715.1 uncultured Sphingorhabdus sp. | reverse complement strand
CCGTTCAACTGTCCGGACGTCGAGATTATAGGCCCAGAACGGGTCGCCACCATAAGGATGCCAGCTGTTCCAGACACCTCCACGGTAATAATTCCAATGGGGTCGCCAGTAGCGATAGCCTGGCCCGTACCAGGGACTATAGCGCGGAAACGGCTCAACATAGGTCCGGCGATCCCGCTCGGTCGTGTGATCGGTCATCGAGAACCAGTCATAGCCGTTCTGGATTGTCAGCTCTGCCGCGCGATAGAGGAGATAGCCCTCAACCGTGTCACGCGATGTCAGCGTATTCCCGGAAAACCGGACCCGGTAGCGATTTTCTCCGAGATATTCTTCAGAATAGCCGCCGGACACTTTCTGGCCGGGAATGTTCGGCTGATAAGGAGTGGCCGTGGCGCAGGCGACAAGCAAAAGCGTAAGCAAAAGGCCCAATCCGGATGAAGCGAATTTTGAAGTAGTTCTTTGATCAGTCATATCTCGTCCATCATAATTATGCGGTTATAATGCGATTAAAACAGTCGCGGCCTGAGGATATCGTTTGGCATTCCTTACATATTTGGTCACAAAACTGGCGCGCATCCCATCCATCCCGTTGTAGATCAGGATATCGTTCGGTCAGCCGTCAGATCAAATTCCAGCGCACCAAGGTAGAATTTCCGGAGCGGTTCTGTCGGTGCAGGTCCCGTCTCCGGAGTGAAGGGTTCTCGAGGGGGGGTAGGATGAGACCCCTTCATCACTTGATGCTGTTTCTATGTAAATAATCGGGAGACATATCGGTATCCGTGAAAACCCGTAGCGCGGAAAAAACCTCTGTTGAAACACGGCATATTTGATCAGTTGCCTCCCGCCGGGGCCTCGGTCATGCCGGTTTCTTGCCCCAGCGAAATAATTTCCACAGCTCCGACAATCCAAGGCTGGCCAGTGACGCAATGATGCAAATGCCAAGATCACGCGCGCTGAGCGGGGCCGTATCAAACAGTCTTTGCCCGACCGGCAGATATATGATCAGCAAATGCAAGGTTGCGCTCACCACAATTGCCCCGACCAGGAACAGGTTTTCAAACGGATTGGCGAGAAAGATCGAGCGTTTCTCGGAATGGACCGCAAAGGCCTGACCCAATTGCAGGAAGGTGAGAATGGTGAACACCATCGTCTGCCAGTTTTCATTCCCATCCGCCAAGGCTTCATATTGGGCAGCGATTGTGACCGCTGCCATAAATAAACCGAAGATAACGATATGCAGCCACATATTGCGGTCGAACAGCCCCTGCTCCGGCGGAACTGGCGGTCGCTTCATGACGTCATCCTCCGCCTTTTCCGCAACCAGCGCGAGTCCCGGCAATCCATCCGTGACCAGATTGATCCATAATATCTGCAGCGGCAGCAACGGCAGTGGCAGGCCCAGCAGCGGCGCGAAAAAAATCGTCATCACTTCGGCAAAATTGCAGGCCAGATTATAGCGAATAAATTTGCGGATATTGTCAAATATCCGGCGCCCTTCGCGGACAGCCGCGACAATCGAGGAAAAATTATCGTCGAGCAGGATCAGATCCGCCGCTTCCCGCGCAACATCGGTCCCGCCCTTGCCCATTGCAACGCCGATATTGGCCGCCGCCAGAGCGGGAGCGTCATTGACCCCGTCCCCCGTCATCGCGACATATTGCCCCTGGCTTTGCAGCGCTTTGACGATACGGATTTTCTGGGCCGGATCGACGCGGGCATATATTTTGGTGGACAGCGCCGTGGCTGCGAGCTCGTTTTCGTCTAGATCACGCAGTTCCAAGCCGGTAACGGGGTCGTCGGATGCCTCCGCAAGACCAATTTTTATGGCTATGGCGAGCGCGGTCTGGGGATGGTCGCCCGTAATCATCACAGGGACAATCCCCGCCGATTTGCAGGCGGATACGGCAGCGGCGGATTCATCGCGTGGCGGGTCCTGTAATCCTGCCAGCCCGAGTATTTCCATCCCGGCTGCAATATCGTCCGTGTCCGGGATTTCATTGGTTTCCCGGCGCGCAAAGGCCAGTACACGCATGCCCTGGGCAGCAAGTTTCTCCGCCTGCTCCTGCCATCGCGGCGATGATGCAAGAACGACCTCCGGGGCGCCTTTCATATAGGACACAAACCGATCCGATGGCGTTTTATGGACGGTGGTCATCCGCTTGCGTTTGGAAGAAAAAGCAAAGGTCTTCTCACGGGGCTGCGATGCTTCAAGCGCCTGTCGCTCATATCCCATATCACGGGCATGCAGGCTCAGTGCAAGCTCGGTCGGTTCGCCGTGCGGGCCTTCCGCCCCGTCAATCTCGACTTCGTTGCAAAGCGCCATTGCCTTCAGGATTTCGGGTTCGTCATTGCTGAGCAGTTCGACGACATGCATCTTGTTCTGGGTCAGCGTTCCCGTCTTGTCGGTGCAGATATAGGTGACGGAACCAAGTGTCTCCACGGCGGGCAATTGCCGGATCAGCGCATTATTCTGCGCCATTTTTCGGGCACCAATCGCCAGCAACACCGTGACCACCGCGGGCAGTGCTTCCGGCATCGCCGCAACGGCAACGCTGGCCGCAGTCATGAACATCAGCAGAGGCGCCTGCCCCCGCAAAATTCCGGTTATAAAAATTATGATACAGACAAATATTGCCGCGAGCGCCAGTTTCCGGCTGACCGTCGCCAGCCGTTCCTGCAACGGGGTCGGAGCCGCCGTCTGATTTTCCATCATGGTGGCAATTTTGCCGATTTCACTGCCGGAACCGGTTGCCACCACCAAGCCGGTTGCGCCGCCGCGCATCACCGACGTACCGGAAAAAGCCATATTATCCTGATCGCCCAGCGATTGATTATGTCCCGTCACAATAGATGCGACTTTCTGTTTCGAAAGCGATTCCCCGGTCAAGGCAGATTCATCCATCTGCAGATCACTGGTTGCGGTGAGCCGCATATCCGCAGGCACCCGGTCGCCGGCCTTGATCTGGACCAGGTCACCGGGCACAAGGTCGCGAGAATGACAGGTTTTCGGCCTGCCGGAGCGAATGACGGTGACATCGTCAGGCATCATCAATTTCAGCGCAGCCATTTCTTTCTGCGCCCGTATTTCGTGAAATACGCCAATCGCCGCATTGATGAGCAGGATGGCGGCAATCATTATTGCATCCCGCGTTTCTCCCACTGCACCCGCGACAGCCGCCGCCGCCAGCAACAGCAGGATCATTGCATCATTAAACTGAGCGATAATGGACTGACCGATGCTTCGTCCGTGACGTTCGGCAAGAATATTCGGTCCATAACGATCCAGCCGTCTTTGGGCCTCCTCCTCGGACACCCCCTCGCTGAGATTGCTGTCGAGAGCTTTGGCAACCGTCTCGCAATCCTGACCAGACCAGTTTTGTGGCGGCGTCGCGATATCCTCATCCACGTGATCGGTTACGGCAGATTTTTTTCCTCGATGCTGCCGACGGAACAGGGCCGGAAATTGTGCCACGCGATTTCTTTCTTTCAGGAACCTGTATCTGTGCGGTTCTAGAAGCAGACTTGTCAGGCAGTAATCCGTAATCCTGCGTATAGACCTGATGCCGCGCTCACATCATTCGATCCTTCTGATCGTCCGATCACCTGACGGCAAATTCGCTCGGACAAGCGTTGAGCTTGGCCTATGGTGGTTCAGCTTTCTACCGATTGCAGCAATTCCCGAACGACCGACGCCGGCACCGCAAATCCGATTCCGACATTGGCATGTACCGGCGTCAGAATGGATGCGTTGATTCCAATCACCTCGCCCCGCATATTGATCAATGGTCCACCTGAATTGCCCGGATTAATCGGCGCATCAGTCTGGATCAATCCGAAGCCACGCTCCGGGGACACGCCGCGACCAAGCGCGCTGACAATACCGGCCGTTACCGACTGGCCAATACCAAAGGGATTGCCGATTGCGATAACATAGTCTCCGACCTTCGCCGAATCCGATGCCGCCAGCGGAATGGCGGTCAGATTCTCGGAAGGTATCCGAAGCAGGGCAATGTCCGCTTGATCATTGGACGCGACAAGTTCTGCCTCGAGTTGACGTTTGTCCTCCAGCATCACCATGATCAGCGAGGCTCCGTCCACAATATGAAAATTGGTCACCACCAGCCCTTGCTTGGCATCGACAACCACGCCCGATCCGGCAGAAAGTCTGGGTTGAAGCGCGCCTTCCGAAACGCCGAAAAAGCGTCTGAAATATGGATCGCGCAGCAAAGGATTTTGTGCATAGGGCGACGGCTGTACCACCGCAATATTGACCACCGCCGGGGAGGCTTTCGCAACCAGTGGTGCAACGCTTAACCGGTCTATCGGTATTGGTTCCGCGCTGGCGCTATTCGATACGGACTGTACCAATGAAGTGCGCGGGTCCTGATGGGAAAAGAGCATCGCCAACCCGATCAATCCGATCGAAAGGACAACCATGATGAGTACCGAACGGTGTGCCGACTTCATCGTGCGCACTCCCCGCCCTGCACCACATCTTGTCCTCCATACAATCCTGAACTGGCAGCAAAAAACGTGCAGCCTCCTTCACAACAAGGGGCGATTCCGAAGAAAAGGATGATCCCATCATGAACCCCGCCAGGCTGTTGCGATTGTAATGGCTGAACGGCTGTCATCTTAAAAATCCTGATTGTTCCTGTTCCGTGAGACGATCAAAATTTATGGCTTTGTTTTCCTCCGCACCATACGCGTAGTTACTTAAGCACAAAGACATGCCCAGCCGCGCCAAAGGGCGAATATGAAGGAAAAAAGATCTCGATTCCGGCAGCGATGATTATGCCGCGAGATGCAGAGAGAAAAATATCGTTGCGTGATAACAAGATCGTACCATTTTTCGCGATCACCAGCGGGCAACCACACAGTCCGAGGAGATTTGTCGGCCTCTTATTTCTCGGGCACCAGTACCGCGGCACCTTCAAACTCGCCCTCACGCAATTGGCGGAGCGCTTCGTTGGCGCTCGCAAGAGGGAATGATGTCGTTGTTGTACGCACCGGTATTTTAGCCGCAATCTCGAAGAATTCCTCCCCGTCCTGCCGCGTGAGATTGGCTACCGAACGGACAACCCGCTCCTCCCATAGAATATCATAGGGAAAGCTCGGGATGTCGCTCATGTGGATTCCGGCACACACGACCGTTCCGCCCCTCGCGGTCGCTCTGAGAGCTGCCGGCACCAGTGCACCCACCGGCGCAAAAATCACGGCGGCATCAAGCGGATCGGGTGGATTGACGTCCGAACCGCCCGCCCAGACCGCTCCCAGCTGGCGGGCAAAGTCCTGACCGACAAGATCACCGGGCCTGGTGAATGCGTAGACTTGCTGATCAAGATAACGTGCAACCTGAATAGCGATATGGGCAGCGGCACCAAAGCCGTAAAATCCGATCCGGGCAGCATCGCCCGCCATTCGCAGCGCACGATAACCGATCAAACCCGCGCACAACAGTGGTGCGGCTTCGACATCGGCGAACACATCGGGTATCGGAAAGCAGTAGCGCTCGTCGGCCACGGTGTAATCGGCATAGCCGCCATTGATTTGATATCCGGTAAAACGCGCATGTTCACACAGATTCTCCCGGCCGCTCTTACAATATACGCATTTTCCACAGGTCCAGCCGAGCCACGGGACACCGATGCGATCGCCGACTTTAATAGCTTTCACATTGGTCCCCGTCTGAGTCACTGTTCCGACAATCTCGTGCCCGGGCACAAGCGGGATCGCGGGGTCCGTGAGCTCCCCGTCCACAATGTGCAAATCGGTTCGGCAAACACCGCAGGCATGGATTTTAATCAGCACCTGATCCGGCCCGGGCTGGGGCACCGGCATGTTTGAATCTAGTCTAAGTGGTGTGTGGGCGTGGTCAAAAATCATCGCATGCATGGTCCGAAATCCTTCATTGTTCCTCATGCAGCGTCACCACCAAAAGGGGTTTCTGCATGGGTTGAACGCTTTGATCATCGGCTAGCCCGCAACGCTTCACGATTGTCCCATCGCCGAGAACATGATGACTAAACAATATCGGCATCGGCATTTTCATGTAATTACGTATTTTTCCCGGACGGGACTTTACGGATTTTGTGGCCTCGCCTTTCCCCGCATATTGAACATGCAAATCTGATTGGAACCGAATTTCACAATTCTGTTCTTTTTGCAAAATGACGCTTCCCCGTCGTGTGCTCCTCCACCTCCCAATTGCGCGGCGGGGAACGTCTATACCGTTTTCATATTGGAATATATTATGGCCGCCGTTTTGAAAGACAATCTGTTTGCCTCCGACGGAAATGGTGCGGGCGGTCGCGGATGGACAGTCGCAATGGGGGTCATCATGATCCTTACCGGGCTCGGCGCGATCATTTTCCCCCTGATCAGCAGCATCGGGGTTACGATTTCCGTGGCCATATTGCTTGTCACTGCCGGTATCGCCCAGATCATTCAGGCATTCCGCTATCCCAAATGGAGCAAATTGCTTCTCGGTTTTCTGATCGGCATTTTATGGCTGGCGACCGGCATCGCGCTGGCCGCACGCCCGCTTGAAGGCATCTATATCCTTACCATCTTTGTCGCCGCAGCTTTTATCGCGGAAGGCATTTTGAAAGCGGTGTTTGCCGCCAGGATACGCCCGGCATCTGGCTGGGGCTGGCTGTTATTTGATGCTGCTGCCGCGGTGGCGGTTGGATTGCTGCTCTGGTGGCAATTTCCCTTTTCTTCGCTCTGGGCACTGGGCCTTCTGGCAGGCATCAACATCATGATCGCGGGCTGGACCTTGGTCATGCTGCCCAATTTGTCAGGCAATCCGAAAGAAGGTGTCGCAACTGAAAAAGCCTCCGCGGCCGCATGAACCGGGCCATCCCCTTGGCACATAATTTTGCGGGTTCACCCTGCCCCTCGTCAGATGACGAACGACAGATAGAAAATCGCGAAGCGCCGTCACCCGTTTCATGGATATTCCGCAATCCGGGATTCGGGTCCGGATGCCAGCCATCAAACTGATCGCGCCATATATGTAAATTTACGTAATTTGCTTTTGCATGCAGATCGTTACACCGACCAAAGTCATAGTCAACCATCAGCAATCTGATGTCGGAGCAATCAGATTCCATATAAAGCAATATTGCTATTCATGACCAAATTGGTGAATATCAATATTCAATCTACAAATATTCAGTCTACACAATATAGGACGGGAACGATGGTTTGAAGATGTTGAGCAGAAAATCGATCTTATTCTGTTCGGCATTGGCTGCATTCATAGTCGCGCTCGCAGTCGCGACGGCTTGGTATGTTCTCGACCGTCAGGAACAAGCTAATTTCAACAGGGTGGCTGCTTCGCACGCATTGGGTGCCGAGGCGCTGATACGCGATGGCATCAACGGGAGAGCGACATTGGTCTCCGGCCTGGCAAATAATTGGCAAGGTCAGGACAAACAGGACCGGGCAGATTGGGAAAAGGCGAGCAAGTTTGTCTATGATTCCCAGCCCGGTGTTCGTGCAATCGGATGGATTGATCCGTCCATGATGATCCGCTGGGTTATTCCTGTCGCGGATAATGAATTTGCACTGGGTTTTGATTTGCGGTCGAATCCCCCTACTTTTAAAGCAGCAGAAGACGCAAAAAACAGCGGCAAGCTAGAATTTTCTGAACCATTGGAAAGCATTCACCGTGGAAAAGGCATAGCGATCTACGCTCCAATCCATGATCCCATAAGCAACCGCTTTGATGGTTTGATCGGAAGCGTCTTGCTTTTCGATCCATTACTGAAAGCGATTCTCCCTGAAGGCCTTCTGGCTCAGCATGATATTTCTGTTTCGGTAAACAACCATCAAGCCTATTCTTCGCTTGGCGACAGACAAAGCATCGATCCGGAAGGGATGCAGAGCCGCAGCTTCATGATCGATGATTTGCAATGGACAATCGATGTTGCACCCAAGCCGGAATTACTGGCGTTCGTCCATTCCCGGCTGTTAACAATCATACTCGGTGCCGGTTTTGTGCTGAGCGTGCTTTTTGCCCTTATTGTCTATTATTCCTTGATGGCACAAAATCGGATTCTTGAGGATAGTGAAGCATCCCATCGCTTGCGCGTCCCTTTCGATGATCTGCCCGCCATTGCCTTTCGCGTCCTCAACCAACCGGACTGGCCGTTCGAATATGTCAGCGAGGGCTGTGAATCCCTGACCGGATATCCACGCAGCGATTTCGAAGAAAGACATGTTTACTGGGGCGATCTCATTGTTCCTGAAGATCGGAAACGCATTTGGGAAGAAGTGCAGCAACACGCAAGCAGCGGCGATCCATTTGATGTGGAATATCGCATAACGACATCCGACGGCGAAATTCGCTGGATACAAACTTGGTGCGAAATCATCGATATCGTGGACGAGGATGTTGCCTATATCGAGGGCTTTCTGGTCGACATTACCAAGCTCAAGCAGGCAGAAACGCTATCCCTTAAATCTGCGAGCCTGTCCGAGGCAATAGTTGAAGCGGCCATTGAGGCGGTCATAACGGTCAATGCAGACGGCACAATCGAGACATTCAACCCCGCCGCCCAGAGGATGTTTGGTTATGACCGCGACGAGATAATCGGTCAAAATATCGAAATTCTCGTGCCCGCAAACCAGCGCAAACATAATTCCCATGATACCAAAAAATATGTCGAAACAGGTGAGTTGAACAGACTTGAGGTCGGCGAGATCAGATACGGGTTGCGCAAAGATGGCTCCCTGTTTCCGTTCGAGCTTTCCGTAAACGAAATCAAACATCCAACGGATCGAATGATCGTCTTTCTTATTCGCGATGTTTCCAGTGAACTGGCCGCCGAAAAGGAAGCGCAGGAAAACCGCGACAGACTGGCCCATGTCGAACGGCTGAATACCCTGGGCGAGATGGCCAGCGGGATTGCCCATGAGCTCAATCAACCGCTGACCGCGATATCAAATTATATGGCTGCGGGACGGGATTTGATTGACGATCTGGGACCAGAAACCAAGGAATTTCTGAAAGAAGCAATGGATGAAGCTTCGTCAGAATCGATACGGGCAGGAGATATTGTCCGGCGCCTTCGGGAATTTATATCCAAGGGAGAGGTCAACAAGCAGATCCATTCGCTGGATAAGCTTATCCAGGATGCCGCGGCCATCGGACTGGTCGGTGCCCGGGAAAAAGGTGTCGACTGGACGATCAATATTGCACCGGGATCAGGGACAGTACTGGCCGATAATATCCAAATTCAGCAGGTTCTGGTGAATCTGATGCGAAACGCGATTGAGGCGATGGAGAACCAACCGGTCAGACATCTCACCATTTCAGCAAAAAGTGCATCAGAGGATTTTGTAGAAATATCGATCGAGGACACCGGAAGCGGCATTTCCGAACAGATAAAAGATCATTTGTTTACCGCATTTTCCAGCACAAAAAGCGATGGGATGGGTCTCGGCCTATCGATATGCCGCACAATAATTGAAGATCATAACGGGAAGATCACAGCAGAATCGGGGGTCAATGGGGGCACAATATTTCGTTTTACCTTAATGAAAGTAGCCGAGGAAATTTCTAATGAATGACAATCGACTGATCTATATTGTGGACGATGACGATGCGGTACGCCGTTCGGTCAAATTTATGCTGAGCCATACCGGTTTCCAAACGCGGAAAATGTCTTCCGGCGATGAATTTCTGAAAAATGTAAAACCCAGCGAACGCGGCTGTGTATTGCTGGATGTCCGTATGCCCGGCATGGATGGCCTGGAAGTTCAGGAACATATGATCAAAAACGGCATCGATATGCCGATCATTATCCTGACGGGCCACGGCGATATTGAAATAGCGGTCAAAGCGATGCGCGCCGGTGCTTTGAATTTCATTGAAAAACCATATAAGAAGGATGCGCTGCTTGCCGCGATTGACGAAGCATTTCATCAACTCGACAATAATGATCTGAAAGAGATGGCTGCCTCGGATGCCAGCATGCGGCTATCCTGTCTCACCGGTCGGGAACGTGATGTCCTCAACGGTCTGCTGAAGGGCTTTCCCAACAAGACGATCGCTTTTGATCTTGGCATTTCCCCCCGGACGGTCGAAATTTACAGGGCCAATATGATGGAAAAATTGCGCGTCAAAAGTCTGGCAGAAGCGCTGCGAATTGGCTTTGCCGCAGAAACAATCGAGATTGTCGCCGAATAGCCCGACTCCAGGTTTCAGGGCGTAGGATCTCCCTTCGTCGTCGCCCAGGCCTTTTTCAGTTTATCCGTGCATAGCTTATAGTCTGCATGCAGCTCATCAATACGACGGTTGATCTTCGCACCTGCGTTCGCTGAAACACGAGTCAATTGCTGCTCAAGTTTCTTGGTTTTCGCTTCAAATTCTTTTTCTACGTTGTTGAGGCGATTCAGGGCCTCATCTTTCGCAAGTTGTAGCCTGGCATTTGCTTCATCAACCCGGGCTTCAAGCTTGGCATTTTCCTTGCGGGCTGCGTCCAGCATTTCTGCTTTGAATTCATGATATTCCGCCTCTGCCCGTTCAAGATTCTGCGCGATCTGCTGATCTTCGATATTCACCCGCCATGTTCGGAATATCGTGCCTCCAATAGCGCCAATGCGCTGATCAAGCGGCGCCGTCCACGTTTCTGAAACTTCTGCGACAATGGCGGCTTCGCCATCCGCCATATGCTCAGCGAGTTCTTTGACAAAATCAACATCCAGTCCATATTTGAACATATCCCAGGCATGGCCGAGCAACGCGCCGCCAGCCAGACCGGCGACACCGCCAACCGGTCCATTGATCAGACCAGTCAAAGCGCCGACCAGAGCGCCGGTGGAAGTTCCCACCAGACTTGCCTCGGCAGACTCTTTGGGGAACAAAATATCGTCTTCATTCTTGCCGGCAACAGCCATTGAATAGATCGTAATGCTGCCATCAGAATCCAGTTCCTCCAGCACCGACACGCCTTCGGTCAATTTTTCTCCGTCAGGGAAAATGATAAACGCAAACTTACTCATAACTCTAGTCCTATAGTATTCCTTCCGCGCCAAGCGCAGTGATTGGTCTGGCGAACGAGGTCCCAAACTCATTCAATTACGAACCCAACCGGGCTTTTTTGCCTCCCTGAGGAATGGCATTAATATAGAGGCCCACCGGTGCTCATTGCCATACGTAAAGAGCCGGAAGCGCGAAACGCCGACTCCAGTCCGGCCCGATAAGTAATATTCCTGATTTTTTCGGAACGCGACAACAGCTAATTATCCGGTCCAATTTCAGGAATCATGCCGTAATGGCAGTGAAATCCCTGCCCGCTCTTGCTGATCATATCCTCAACGAAAGCATCGAACATGACTGACGCAAAATCCGATGAGACGGAAAAAGAATTCAACAAGCGCATGGCTGATTTGCACAGCAAAATTGATGCCGCGCAAAAGCGGCTGGAAGCCACCAATCAATATCACAATGATCACAAAGCAACGGTCGATGATCTCATCACACGCTATAATTACCTGCAAAAACAGCTCGCCGAAGAAGTTTCCGATATTGAGGCACATGATCACCATGTATCGGCACTGGAAAAATCCGTTCTCCATTGGATCAACAGCCTGCAATTCGATCACTATTAGCCCATGATGCAGCCTTGCCGGTTCAAACCGCAAAGTCCGTTTGCCGCGTCCATCATATCGGGGAATAATCCCCCCCTTTATCGGTGGCCGACCTCAATGGATATTTTCCATCTGCAAAACCGGTCCGCTGACGATCAGCAACGCTGCTCCGATGCGCGTGATGCCAACCGAAACGCCAGAGAACAGCATGCCGATCACAGAGGCACCAACCGCCCCGATACCGGACCAGACCAGAAAAGCCCTGATGTGAATCGATTTGCATCTGCACGCCAGCGACCTGGATTTTTAACCCGCAGATAAAGGAGCAGCAATTGGACTGGGACAAACGATATAGCGCAGCAGATGGCTATCTTTTTGGCGAGCAGCCCAATGCCTTTCTCGCGCAGCAAAAGGCGCTGATAAAGCCCGGCATGAAGATATTGGCCGTGGCGGATGGAGAGGGCCGCAATGGCGTCTGGCTCGCCGAGCAGGGTGCGCATGTCGTCTCCACCGATTATGCGGCAAGCGCGCTGGAGAAGGCGCGTACGCTCGCGGCGTCGCGGCAGGTGGAGCTCGACTTGCAGCAGGTCGATCTGGGCAATTGGGACTGGCCCGAAGCGGCCTACGATATGGTGGTCGCGATCTTCATCCAATTTGCTGCCCCGGATGAGCGGACGGCGATATTTGAGGGCATGAAACGCGCGCTGAAACCCGGCGGTATACTCCTGCTGGAGGGCTATCGCCCCGAACAGATTGGCTATGGCACCGGCGGCCCGAAAGCGGCAGAAAATATGTATGACGAGGCGATGCTGCGCGAGGCCTTTTCGGATTTCGAAATTAAAACACTTTCCGCCTATGACGCGCATATCGAGGAAGGCAAAGGCCATAGCGGCATGTCCGCACTGATCGACCTGATCGCGGTGAAGCCTCAATCGAAGTGATAGCGGCCATCGCCTCCCGAAAATTCCGAACGGAACCGATTGATCCCTTGGCGCCCCTTGATGCTTTCAGGTTCGATATTGTCAGCGATGCAGAACTTGGGGCTCGACCCATCACAAGCTGAAAAGGATAGCAGAGCGAATGGGAAACCCTTTTTCGCGGAGAGTTTCTGACTTGCAGTCTTGCATGAAAAAATCACG
>CAJQNR010000102.1 GCA_905479715.1 uncultured Sphingorhabdus sp. | reverse complement strand
ATAGCGCGCCGGATTTGCCATATCTTCCTGGAATTTTCCGGATCGGGCGCTGTCCTACATTATCACGTTCTGCTAGACATGCGCTCATGAGACTTCATCCTGCCCGACCGGTTAAATCCCTTGTAAAATTGCGGAAAAATGCGTTTTCGGGAGGAGCAGGAATTTTTTCTTTTAACACTGTAAAGATTGTAAAGATCATGGCGGTAGCGATGTGAAATTCGGGCGAATCCAACGCGGCAGCATCAGCACCAGTTGCGGCGATAGCCCTGCCAGCGTTCGGCGAGTCCCTCGGCGACCAAAGTCTCGCCCAGGCTTTCGCCACCACGGGTGATGATCCGCAGGTCGCGGCCATATTTGTCCTGATCGCGGTCGATCGATTGGAGCGAAAAGGTGCCCTGATTGAGCAGGGCCTGCAGGCGGATCTTGGCTTGTTCGCCGAGCCGTTTTTCGGACGCGCAGCCGGGGCTGGAGATTTCCGGGGTGTTGATGTCGGCGATGCGGATCTTGCGGCCCTCGAACCAGATCGTGTCGCCGTCGACGACGCAGCTATAGCGGTCGGAGCCAAAGCAGATGCCGAAGCTGGCGCGATGCGGATCGATGCCGACGGCGGCGCTGGTCGATGCCGGCCCGCCGCTGAGGAAAATCGCGAGAAACAGCGCGGCGCACAGGGCCGCGGTGATGGCGATGAAACTGGGCCAGCGAATGTCGTTCATCCGCTGGAAAATAAAGGAGAAATGTTAAAAGAGATTGAAGCACGTGGTCGTTCTGACGCGTCAGGCCGGGCGCGATGCCGGCGGCGACCGCGCCGACCGGAGATTAGAACCAATATGAGTCTATCTCCATCTACCCGTCGGCGAATCTTGCTGTTAGGGAATCTATCATGTTGAAAAGATACACATTGTCCGCAGCCGCCATTCTCGCTTTGGTGGCATCTCCCGGTAACGCCAGCCAATCGGGTGACGGTGGCGCCGAAATGGCCAGGCCGACGATCCCGTCGCGCGAAGATTATCCGGATGCCGGCCAGGCCTTCGGGATGGTCTGGCACAATGACAGCAATGGCAAATTGCCGGTGCTGACCTTCATGGTACCGGAGACCGACAACCGGCTATGGACCATGCATTGTCAAAAGCTCGACAACGGCAGCGTCCGGATCGCCAATATGATCATCGCGACGCCGCGGGAGAGCTATGCCGAGGATCAGTTCGGATTCACCGTCCGGGTTGACGACGGCGCATCAATTGGCGTGCTGGCGCGGATGTTGCCGACGCAGATCGAGGGGCAGGATCTGGTGATGCCGCAATTCTATCTGCCCAATAATCATTCGCTGTTTCCGGCGCTGGCGCGGGGCAATCGCGCTTATGTCAATCTCAACGGCAATAAATTCTCGCTCCATCTCAAGGGGTCGGGCGACGCGCTGATCACATTCTTGCGCGGCTGCAAATAGCGGCATCTCCGGTGATCAGATCGCCAGAGATGCGCTGTTGTTGACGCCGGGGGCAATCGAGGCGGTCAGCAGGATGGTGGCCGAAACGAAAGCGGCGAAGGCGGCGGCGAGACGGTTTTGAAACTCGGGGGAAAACATGGTCAGGGTTCCTTTCGGGTTGGGCTATGCGACCAGTGAGGTTGCACTGTTGACGGCGGGACCGACGCTGGCGGTGACAAAGACAGCGGCTGCAAAAATTGCGGCAAAAGCGGCGGCGATCTGGTTCGGGATATTGATGTTGGTCATTTTGAAGTTCCTTTTGGTTTAAATGGCTGCTTCACAAATTGTTTTGCGAAGATACCAACAGCATTGCACAGGCCGTGCCAGTTCAGGAAAATCTATATATAACAGTTAGTTGGTGGAATTTGGCGCTTTTGCTTATATGAACCGAAACTGAATATTAGCAAAAAATACCAATTATTGGTTTTGCTGATCCGGCGAGCGTGTCGACACTATGTTAAGCATGCGATGCTATCGACAGGCGATGTTCGGACCACGCCTCAATCGAGTCTTTGCCAGTCGCAGCAACGCGCTCTGGTGGTCAGCCATGGTGCTGGTCACCGCCTATTGCGTCGCTGCCGATCCGCCCGCGGAAGTGGCGGCAGAGCCCGATGCGGCGGTTGCCCATGCCGGGAAGAAGTCCGGCGATCCCTGGGCCGATATGAAGGACGTCGCGAGGAAGCGCAAAGAGCTGCTTCCCTGAAACGGGGCGCTCTGGTGCCTTCCGGTCGGGATCGTCAGATCAATAAGGCGCGGTGCCACCGTCGACGCTCAGCGCGGCTCCGGTAATTCCGGCACCGGCCTCCGATGCGAGGAGCACCGCCATTGCGGCGACCTCTTCGACCTTGCCCGGCCGCTTGAGGGCGCTCTCCTGCGAGAACATGTCGATCATCTCGTCAAAGGTCATGCCCATGCCCTCGGCAGTGGCTGGCCCGGTTTCCATGATCAGATCGGTCAGGATCAGGCCGGGGCAGATCGAGTTGACGGTGATACCCGAGGTGCCGACTTCCTGGGCCACCGCCTTGGTCATCCCGTTGATGCCATGTTTGGCTATGGTGTAGGATGCAAAGGTCGGCTTGCCCATCTTGCCTTCGGTTGAGCTGATATTGATCACCCGGCCCCATTGCTGCGCGATCATCGGCTTGAGCGCCCGGCGCGTCGCCCAGAAGGTAGAATAGATATTCCATTTCATCGCCATATCAAAGGCTTCGTCGGTCAGGTCGACCAATGGTGCCAGATCACCCGCGCCGCCGGCATTGTTGACGAGGATATCGATAGAGCCGAAATGGGCGACGGTCTGGTCGATAAAAGCCTCGACCTGATCCTGCTCCATCACGTCGCCGGCAATGAACAGGGCACGGTCGCCAACATCAAGTTGCGCGACAACTTCGCAACCTTTTTCCGGATTGCGGGCCATCAGTGCGACATTGGCGCCCTCTGCCAGAAACGCTTCGGCAATCCCGCGCCCGATACCCGCCGTGCCGCCCGTGATCGCTGCTGTCTTGCCGCTCAATTTCCCATTCGACTGCATTTTTCATCCTCTCCGCTCAATTTGCCATGGGCTATCGGACAGGATTGAATGCGGCAATGAGTTAAAAAGCTAGTCATTCAATCTTTGGTCAACTCATTCAGAAAAAGCGCATTGAATATGAACCTGAGATAAAACCGCCATTCAGTCTTCGGTCAACGGCGACCGCATAGAAGGATCAATGTTGGGCAGCAATTGATTCGGGGTTCGGATAAGCCCTTTTGGAGTGAAGAATATGATCAACAAGATTTTGGGAAGTTTGGCGATTTCAACCGCAGCGATTGCCACAATGGCATTTGCTGCGCCCGCAGAAGCGCGCGGCGGATATTATGACGGCGCGACCTATGAGCAAGTCCGTAACGACGGATATCGCGAATATCGACGCGGAGACACCTATCGCGGCAATCGCTATCGGGACCGGCGCGACTATCGTGATCAACGCCGCTATCGTGATCGTCGATCTTATAATGATCGTGGCTACCGTGGATGCGACCGCGGGACCGGCGGAACGATTATCGGTGCGATAGCCGGAGGGCTGCTGGGCAATGAAGTTGCCGGTCGCGGTGACAAAACCGAAGGTACGATTATCGGCGGAGCAGTCGGTGCCCTCGCGGGGCGTGCCATTGATGGCAATTGCTGATCCTTTTGTATCTAAACTAATCTAGTCACAACCTGCGTGCGAGCGCGCAAGGACTGTAATTCCCCCGAGTTGCTTATGGGGGGCAGGGGGTCGGCGTCTTTTGACAGTCCGGCCCCCGTTCATTTTTCAGGCTTGGCAAGCATTGGCGGAACGGGACCGATCCAGTCTGCGAGATCCGCATCATCTTTCACGAAATATGGTTTGCCTTTGCTGTTGAGATAGAAGCGCTGCATCTCGCTGCGGGTGAAGGGGCGGGAACCCAGTCGTCCGAAGACCGCCATCTGTCCACCAGTTTCATCTACCGCCCGGTCACGGTCCAGACCCTTGGACAATGCCAAGGCCGGTTTGGGCGTGCGGGCATAGGCAATCAGTTCGGGCTTCGGTGCCGGTGAGAAACCATAAAAGTTTTTCTGGCTATCAGGTGTGGTCAACTGGATTACCTTCAGGCCATTGCGCCCATCGGCAACATAGGCAAACAGGGTGGCGTTGGTTGATCCGACAATGACATCCTCCGCGTCATTCATCGTGCCACCGAATGTTTCCTTCTGGTAGATCGTGGGGGCTTCCGGTTTTGTGATATTGGCAATCACCAGACCTTCATCCTTGGCCGCGATATAGGCATAGGTGCGGGCAAGATAGAGGCGCCGGGCATTGCGCAACGGGATTGTTCCTGATGGCACGGCAACCGGATTTTCCATGTCGGTGACATCGAACAGCTTTACACCTTCGGTATCGGTTACCCAAAGATAGCGGAATTGTAACGCTGATGCCCGGGCATCGGTCATCGGAATGGTGATGACGTGGCGGGGTTTCAGTGGCTTGTCGAGATCAATCAGCGTTAATCCGGCGGCCGTAGTAATATAGGCGTAATGACCCGCCAGAATGATGTGACGCGCGCCATCCAGCACACCGTCTTCATTCCAAGTCAGGCTGCGCTTGAAGAAATTGTTGCGGAATTCGCCGTCGGCAAGCGTGTTGATGTCGACCAGGATCAAGCCTTCTTCGCTATCGGTAATCACCGCATAATTATAGATTGGGTGGAAAGCTTGTTCCTCGTTAATTTCACGCAATTCTTTGGTGTTGCGCGTCGGCGCGATCGGCTGGTTGGTCGCCAGCGCCATGCAGGTCGCATTTTTGGTGTCGACATGCGTATCCTGGCCAAGCGACGAGAATGGTGCCTTGACGATGCGTTCCGAGAATCCCTTGTTGCCGATGGAAGCGACATCATAAGCGCGGAAACCGCCTTTGCCTTCCGCCACGAACATATATTCACCGCGCAATTGCAGGCAGCGAACCGCATCGCTGGTTCCTTGAACGACATTCTTGAACTCTTCGAGCGCCTTGGTTTCGCCAGACAAATCCTTGTCGAGCCGTTCACCGCGGACCCAGTTAATCAGCTCCCGGTCGTGGTCTTCAACATGCATCCGCCAATAATCGGGATATGCGTATTTTTGGAGGTAAGAACCGATCACTGCTTGTGGTTCATCCCATTCCGTCACCCGGACTGCTTCAAAGCCTTTTTCAAGGCCGACCCAGGCGTGGAGGCCTATGAAATTGACGAAATTCGTTCCCTGCAACAGCGTCTGTGCCATGATCGCATTATTGTCGTTGGCTGCGCTGACGTGACAATCCGAGCACTGCTTGGTTTCGGTCTTGCGCACGGTGTGTGGGAAATGCGGAGCGAAGGCTTGCGATGAGAAACCAATGCCGGAAATTGGCGGCTGCTGGACATAGATGCGTTCGCGGTTGATGTTTGTCGAAGACAGGATCAAAGCCGAGGTCGAACGGACCGGCGCAATGACATTGCCCTTGCTGGTCTGGTGACGGCCAAGCTGGAACATCTGGTCGCGGGCAACCTGCGGGTTGTATGTCGCATAGTTCCGCGTCGTGCCTCCCTCATATTTATGATTGTCGGCTTGCCAGTTGGCTTCAATTGGCAGGTGGCAGCCACCGCAGCTTGTCGTCCAGCTCAGATGGCAGGTAAAACAGACCATATTTTCGTCTTTATGTGCCCGATCGTCCTTCGCAACGCCACTTCCGAAGGTAAATTTGCCCGTTTCTGCTCCGCTTTTGGACATCAGTTTCGCGCGCGCAGCCTTGAGATTGAAATCGGGGTGCGAACGGTCGACGCTGTTTTTGACAAGGCTGACTCGCCAGCTGAGTTTGGGATCGACGATCGAACGCTGAATCAGCACGCGTTTGCCATTGGGGTCCTCGAACCATTCGAAGCGTCGCTCGCCATTGGCATTGCGCAGCAGGCTCAAATTTTTGCCCTTTGGTCTTGCTGCAAGGTTGCTGGTCATCAGGGTCGGATAGGCATCGGCGGTGCCGTGGCAATCCTTGCAGCTGATTTCGACGGCATTAGCAACTTCGCCGTAGATCAGGCCATTGCCGTGGCTGTCCTGAGCAAAATGGCAATCCGCGCATTGCATGCCGACTTCGGCATGGATGCTCATCATATGGACCGATTTTCCGGGATTTATACCGGGTTCGATAAACTTGCCCTCGCCTTTCTTGCGGAATTTTTCCGAATCATCGTTGGCCACGATATTATCTGTATCGGTGCTGTAACTTGCCTGATTGCCTTCGGCATCGAGCAAATTACCGTCGCGATCGCGTTTCAGGACTGCCCGGAAATTCCAGCCGTGGCCGTGATAGTCGGCAAATTGCGTATCTTTGAGTTCGCCGTTGAGATCATAAACATTGCGCAGGAAATCAATGTCGGCCCACAGCCCCTTGGGCGAGGCGCCTTCGGGATTTCGGTCAAGCACCTTCCGGACTTCTTCAGCATCGGGATATTTCTGCTGCTTGTAGATCTTCTGATAGTCCTCGTCGCTCATGCCTTCCGGCTTGGGCGTCTTGTTGTCCGGACCGGGCCACATGTATGGCGCGTCCGATTCATAGTCCCACATTGTATAGCCGAGATAGCTGTTCAGGAAGATGTTCGGCTGGTGCATGTGGCAGTTCATGCACTGCGCGGTTGGAATGGCACGGGTGAAAGCATGTTTCACCGGATGGCCTTTTTCGCGCTTTGCCGGGTCTGTTTCAGTTGCGTGATCATCGCCATGACCTTCGTCGCTGCCATGTATATCTATGGCTGGCTTATGGCCTTCGCCGTGGCCGCCTTCTGCTCCGTGGGAAGCATCATAAGTACCAAATGTCCCGAAGCGATGTTCGCCCTCTTTCAGGTTTCTGATTGTCGGATCAACAGTCTGTGTCTGGCCGTCGCGGCCATATTTCGCCCAGATCGAACTGTGCCGCGGTTCGCGGTCATTGGCGTAAACGACGTGGCAGCCGGCACAGCCAGACTGGCGATAGTCGCCGGGCTGGTCATTGGTGCCCATGAACCACATGAACGGATCGTTGAGCCGGGTCTTGTGGATATTGAGCACCGGAATGGCGACGCGCAGCCCGGTTCCGGGGCCGCGATTGGATTGCTTGAGATCAGGGCGACCGGGCTCTTCAAGCCGCTGGATAATGCCGCCGATATTGGGCAGGCCGATTTCCGGGAACTGGGTGTTGATATTGCGACCCCCGCGCTCGAACACACGGAAAATATCGCCCGGAGGAACCGTGTGCCAGGTCGGCAAGGGATAGAGAATCGGAAGCGCGCCGCGTTTCTTTTCGGCGTCAGTCACCGTGCCATGCGGGTTGCCGGGCGACTTGATCGTCGCGGGTTCGCCGTCGCGGGTATAGGCCTCGCCGAATATGTAATTTTTAAATGGTACAATACCGTTATTATAAGCGCCGCCGCCCCATAGCATCGCGCCCGTGGCCATCAACGACCGCTCCGAAGCCTCGATGATTTCCATATGGCAGGCACCGCAGGATTCGCGGGCAACCCGATAGTCCGACGGATTAACAAAACGCACGAATTCGGGCGATTCCTTGTTGAGCAGTCCATAGCTGCGCTTGGGATTGGCGGAGGAAGGCCAGTGCCAGCTTTCGGGATATTTCGGCAGGACATGGGCCTTGGTCAGCGCATCCATATAGGGGAGGCTGTTCTTGCCCCATTTGTTGTCGCCGACGACCGAAGCATCGCCACCATGACAATCGACGCAACCGAGCACCACAGCTGGCGTCTCGTGCATGGTCTTCTGGTCGCTGTCGGTGTGGCAGGACTGGCAACCGCTGCTCTTTGCTTGCGCCTCGTCCCAGGTCTGGTTTTGCGGCGCAGGGGGCGTGAAGCTGTAATCTACCTTCTGCGGCTTTTCCTTGCCGGCAGCGATTAACATCGACGCCGGGGTCATGGCCAGAGCCAGGGCCCCCAATCCTGTGAGGAATGATTTGCTATTGCCGGAAAGGATGGTCCGCCAGCGCATCAGAATGCCACGATCGCGTTAAGCAAAATGGAATAGTGAAAGTCGCGTTTGTCAGTCTGATCGAACAAATCTTTGAATCCTTTGCCCGGCAACAATGCAGCGCCCGACAAGCGGAACACCATATTTTGCGTGGCTTTTGGGCGATAAATAGCAGCCAGAGACAGGTCCCAGCCAATATCCTTGGGAATCGACCCCTCGACGCGCAAGGCTTCGAGGCTCTCTGTCTTGTGGAACCACAGATGATTGGCGTTACCGGAAAGGCGGAATTCCGGGGTCAGATCGGCATCGACACCAGCGCCCGCCAATATCGTGCCCGGATTATTGAAATTGCTCTGTCCCTGTTCCTTGGAGGAACGAAGCGAGTTAAGGATACCATTGCGGCCATTGATCGAAATCACGCGTCCGCCGCCCGCAAAAGGGATGGTCTGACGGATCCAGTAGCTTGTATCCGCTCCGGCAAAGATCGGATTTTCAAAAATCGCGTCAAAACCGGCCTCGGTGTTATTATAGGGATTGCCATCCCCGCTGGCAAATAGACCGGAGGCGCGAAAGCGCAGAAAATCAACATCATAGCTGGCTTCCAGCGCTCCAAAATAGGCCTCGATCTTGGCGGGTTCGCTGGTGAAGATACTGTTCCGGTCCTCGCCAAAGGCACCGTAAACCTGACCCGTGAGATTGATCCGACCGATCCGGCCGTCAAAGGCATAGCCGGGATAAACAACATCATAAGCGCGACCGCGGAGGTCGCCGATCAGGGCAGGGCGGACGGGAAAACCATTGTCATCAATCTCGACATCGGACCGCTCGCGGTTCATGTTGTAGGTAACACTGAACTGGCTGGTCAGGCCGACAAAGGGCAGATCCTGCCGGTATAGATTGGCGAAGAAAATATAGCTTTCGCGCGGGGTCTGGGTGATATCATTGAGACCGGAATTCGTGTCTTTTTCCAGCTGGACAAAGGCCCCGAGATTATATTGCACCCGGTTG
>CAJQNR010000101.1 GCA_905479715.1 uncultured Sphingorhabdus sp. | reverse complement strand
CTGATCATTCAGTGGATATTATTTGGTGCCTGCGCCCTGCTGATTTTGGCCGCCGGACCAAAGCTTACCCGAAATGCGGAAATTATCGCCGCCAAAAGAGGACTGTCTGACGACTGGATCGGTCTCATCCTGCTGGCCTCGATCACATCGATGCCGGAACTTGCCGCAGGGATTTCGTCGGTTGGCATCGCCAAATCGCCCGAAATAGCCGTCGGGGCAGTATTCGGCAGCTGCGTATTCAATCTGGTCATGCTGGTGGTGCTGGATTTTGCGGTGCGCGGTGAATCGGTCTATCGGCGGGCACGACAGGCCCATATTCTGTCGGCCGGCTTTGGGATCATGCTGATCGGCATTGCCGGCCTGACAGTCATGGTCGGCAGCCTTGGTATCACTCCAACGATAATGCATTTCAGCGCCACGTCCGTCGTGATCCTGCTGCTCTATATTGTCGCAACCCGCGCGATCCATAATTACGAAGCCAAGGTACGGGAAAGCGCCGCTCAGGAGGTCATAGAGGCCCCGTCATCCGTTTCGCTTTCTGAAGCGCAAATGTGGGTTCTGGGGGCGGCTGTTGCCATTTTAATCGGAGGATTGCTGCTCCCGGTTTTTGGTGCAAATATTGCCGACGAAATGGGCATTGGCCGGGGGTTTGTCGGAACGATATTGGTTGCCGCTGCCACATCCCTGCCGGAACTGACGGTGTCGCTGGCGGCGCTGCGTCAGGGATCGGTGAATATGGCGATTGCCAATCTGCTTGGCAGCAACCTGTTCAATATTTTGATACTCGCCATTGAAGACGGACTTTATTTTGACGGTCCGCTTCTGGATTCCGCTTCGCCGATACACGGGGCGACGGCCATGGCGGCGGTGGTGATGAGCGGCGTTGTCATCATCGGATTGCTGTACCGCCCGCAAACGAAGCTGTTTCGCACGGTGGGATGGATAAGCATAGCCTTGTTCACCGTCTATCTGGTGAACGTCTATATCATGTACATCAGTTCGCCCTAGTCCGCCGATATTCTCGTCCGGCACCAGAGCTGCAAAACCGGACAAATCAGACAGAAGCAACCAGCATGACCCCCGACAACCGTGCCGCTGTCATTGTTCGTTTTCCCGGCCACGCACGACCCGCTTCCCTTTGTTGCGTCCGGATGTTTCCGTGACGACCGTATATTGTCCTTCCGGCTGGTGGTCGCTGCTGAAGAATATGATCACCCAATCGTCCGTTTTGCCAAGTTCATGCGCCCGGGCGGTATTGGAATAGAGTGCGGTAAAATGCCACGGCCCTCTTTCTGTATGCAGGATGGGCAGCCATGGCTTGCCTTCCGGATTGAAGCGCAGTGGTGCAATCTGGCGTAGTCTTCCGGCATCTGCCTTGGTGCGATATTCCTCGTCGACGTCGAGCAACAGAGCCACCGGCGGGGGTGAAGGGCCAGGGGAATAGCGCTTGCCCGCGCGGCGCCGCGAGAGGATTTCGGATAGCGCGTTGCGAATGATCGACAATCGCTGGCGACCGATACCCGGCACTTTCTCCAGTCGGCCGTCATGCGCTGCCGCTTCCAGTGCCTCCAGCGTATCGACATGAAGATGCTCGTGGATCAGCCGGGCAAGCTTCGGCCCAATGCCGGGAATGGTGCGGAACGCGGCTTCCGGTTCCAACCCTCCCCGAAGCCGGTCGAGCTGTGACCACCGTCCTGTCGACAGCAGTTCCAGAATTGCCGCACCAATGCCTTGACCGATATTCGGTATCGCATCGAGGGCTTCCATTCCGCCGGCGGCGATTTCGGAAATATCTTCGTCCAGCTGTTCAACCGTGGACGCTGCCTTCAGATAGGCAAGGCTGCGAAAGGGACTGGCATCCTGCGCCCTCAGCAATGCAGCGGCTTCACGCAACGCCGAGGCCACCATGGCATTGTTTTGATACCATTGTTCTTGTGTATCGGATGGCTCAATAGTGGTCATATTTTCCATAGCCCAATTGCCGGTTCTCCTCGTCCAGACCATGAAATTAGACCGGTGAGATGCTACGCGCCATACGCGAAGTTACCTATCCGCCCCCCCGCACGCGCTGGCCGTTTTTTGAGAACGGGGGAGGGGAAGCCGCAAATATCATGCGGTTATCGCGGACCGGAAACGCAATATGCTGTACGTCAGAAATGCGAAGCCGATCAGGAAAACGGCAAGAAAATTGGGCCAGACAATGTCCAGTCCTGCACCGCGAAACAGGATCGCCTGTGAAAATTCGACAAAATGCCGGGTCGGTAGCGCCAGCGTTGCGACCTGCAGCCAGTGCGGCTGGCTCTCAATCGGGGTTATCGATCCCGACAGCAGGTTCATCGGCAGCAGGACCAATATGGTCATCAGTGCGAATTGCGGCATTGTATTGGCTATCGTGCCGAGGAAAACGCCCAGGGCGCATCCAAAGAAAAGATAGAGCGCGACACCTGCCATGAACAGCATGGTCGAACCCGCGATCGGGATGTTCAAACTATAATGTATGACGCCTATCAAGGACAATAAGGTCGCCAGCCAGATTACAAGTCCGTTGGCCCACACTTTGGCGACTGCGATTTCGAACGGTGTCACCGGCAGGACCAGCAGATGTTCGATCGTGCCATGTTCCCGCTCCCGTATCAGAGCAGCGCCGGTAAGAGCCATCGACAGGACCGTTATCATTTCAACCAGCAGGGTCATCCCCGTAAACCAGACCGAACTGGCATTGGGATTGAAGGCAAAGCGGGTTTTCAATGTCAGGGGCAGCGACTGTTCGGCATCGGTTCCGGACATAAATCTGGTGAGTTCGCTGGATATGATATTCTGAATATAACCCGCTCCTATCCGGGCCTGGATCACCAATGTGGCGTCGATATTGAGCTGAATTTCCGGTTGTCGGCCCGCCAGTATGTCGGCTTCAAAACCGGACGGAATGACAAGCACAAATCCATAGCTTGCGTCATCCATTGTTTGATCGATTTCGCTTGCGGAAATCTGGACGGGTTCATCAAACAGGGGCGGCAGCAGCGCATTGACGATTTGTGCGGACAATATTGACTGATCTTCGTCAACGATCCCGAGAGAGGCGTTGTTCACGTCTCCTGAAATTCCGTTCGCACCGGAATAAATGGCGAGCGAGAACGCATAGATCACGAACAATATGAGCACATGGTCGTGGAATACGCTGCGCAATTCCTTGACGCCCAGCAGCCATATATTCTTGAGTGGCTGCATGTTAGCGATCCTGCTTGTGCATCAGCAGATAGGTCGGCAGCAGCACGATCGGAATGAAAACCGCAATCGCAGCCAAGAACGGCAATAGTTCCCCGAAATCAAGTCCCTTGGTAAAGGCTCCTACGCTGGCTTTGAGGAAATAGGTTGTCGGCCATAGTTCACCAATGAGCCGGCTGGTTCCTTCGAGCGAGGAAACCGGCGTGATCAGCCCGGAGAAGTGGAGGGTCGGCGTCAATGTGAGCACCGCCGTGCCGATAATCGCGGCCAGTTGCGAGCGAGTCAGGGTCGAAACGAACTGCCCCATGCCGGTTGTCGCGATGACATACATGAGCGCACATAATGCCAGTCCCAGAAAATCGCCCTTGAGGGGAACATCGAAGAGCAGAATGGCGATCAGGACCAGGATCAGGAAATTGATCATCGAAATACCGATATAAGGCAGCTGCTTGCCCAGCAGAAAATCGATCTTGCTGGTCGGTGTTACATAGAAATTGGTGATAGTACCCAGTTCGCGTTCGCGAACCACGCCGACGGTCATCAATATCGACGGGATAAAGATAAGCAGAATGGCAATGATTGCCGGGGCTATTGCATAAATGCTCTTGAAAGCCTGATTGTAACGATATCGCTGCCGAATATTCGCGGCCATGAAAGATGGGGCCTCACCATAGATGCGGGTTGCCATGTCCTCGAGATAATGGAGATGCTGGGCTTGCACATAGCCCATGATGGTGCGCGCGCGAACCGGCATAGCCCCGTCGACATGGGCGCTGACTTCCGGTTTTTCACCCGCGATCAGGGCGGCTCCGAAGCCGGGCGGAATCTCGAGCGCCAGCGAAATCTCGCCCGATTTCAGTTTTTCATCCAGTTCGGCTGCATCGCGAAGCGCCGCCCCTTGGGTGAAATAGCGGGATCCCGAGAAACCTTCGAGATATGTGCGGCTCTCCGGTGTTTGATCATAATCAAGAACGGCATAACGCAAATCCTCGACATCGAAGGTGATGCCGAAACCAAAGATAACCATCAGGATTGCGGTGCCGAGAAAAGCGACCGTTGTCCGGATCGGATCTCTCAAAAGCTCAAGGCTTTCCCGGTGGGCAACCGCGAGCAGACGTTTCGGGCTGACGATATTTCTGAGGACTCCGCCGCCGAACATATCATCCTGATCAACGGTTTTCTGAAAGGTGACATCGCCAATTTCAATGTCGTCCCGTGTCTTGCTGAGAAGGCCAATGAAGGCTTCTTCCAGCGTATCCGTCCCTTCCATCGCTTTCAGGGCCGCGGGCGTGTCTGTTGCCAGCACTTTTCCTGCGTCCATGAATGAAAGACGATCGCACCGTTCGGCTTCGTTCATAAAATGGGTCGATACGAAAATCGTAACCCCGGAACTGCGGGAAAGGTCAATTAGCTGCCGCCAGAATTCATCCCGTGCGGCGGGATCGACACCGGACGTCGGCTCGTCGAGTATGAGAATTTCGGGTTCGTGGATGATGGCAACCGCAAGCGAAAGCCGTTGTCTTACCCCGAGCGGCAAATTCTCGGCATTTTCATGTTCATATTCAACCAGCCCGAATTGGCTGATCAGGCTATCGATGCGATGGTCGAGGCTGGTTTCAGGCAAATTGAACAGACGGCCGTGCAGCAGCAGATTTTGACGGACCGTAAGTTCTGTATAGAGCGAAAATGCCTGGGACATGAAGCCTACGCGCTTGCGCATCTCTATAGCGCCGGCTTCGGCGGGCTCGCCGAACAGCCAGGAATGGCCTTCTGTCGGTTCCAGCAGAGCGGTCAGCATCCGCATGGTTGTCGTTTTTCCGCACCCATTCGGTCCGAGAAATCCGAAAATCTCGCCCCGCCAGATCTCGAAATCGACGCTGTCAACCGCGGTAAAGTCGCCAAATCTTTTGGTTAGCCCCTCGGCTTTGATGACGATTTCGTGGTGCTTGTTGTCGAACGGTGGAATTTCAAGCGGGGGAGGCGGCCCGTCGTTGCTGCTCGGCAGCAAGGCGACATAAGCCTGTTCGAGCGTTTCTGTATGGGTTGCAGCCTTGATTTCGTCGGCGGAACCTTCCGCCAGAATACGGCCGTCGACGATCGCGATCAAATGGTCGAAGGCTTCGGCTTCATCCATATAGGCGGTTGAAACCAGCACGCTCATTTCCGGTCTCGATTGCCGCAACCGGTCGATCAATGTCCAGAACTGCCGCCGCGACAAGGGATCAACACCCGTGGTCGGTTCATCCAGAATCAAAAGATCGGGATCGTGGATCAGGGCGCAACACAGGCCCAGCTTCTGCTTCATCCCGCCCGACAGCTTTCCCGCCGGGCGGTCGATGAAGGGAGCGAGGCCGGTGCTGCGGACCAGCAAGTCAATTCGTGCCCGTCGTTCGGATTTCGTCTGGCCGAAAAGCCGTCCGAAAAAGTCGAGATTTTCGAATACCGACAATTCGGCATATAGATTTTTGCCCAGGCCTTGCGGCATGAATGCCACTTTGGGCAGAATGTCGCGGCGCTGGGCGGCGTTTTTCATATCCTGTCCGAGGACATTGATACTTCCGGTCTGGATTTTTTTTGCGCCTGCCAATAGCGCGAACAGGGTGGATTTGCCGACACCGTCAGGCCCGATAAATCCGATGATTTTCCCTTTGGGCAAGCTCAACGAGATGTTCGTCAAGGCCGTGAACTTGTTATATTGATGGAACAGTCCATCGATCTTCACGACCGGATCGAGGAGCTCCCCGGTGTCGATGACTTCCTGTTTGTCGGCGCCGATGTTCATCGGCTATTGTTTCCGGTCGGGGAGTTTCACTGCCAGTTTCCGGGGCCAGTCGATCGCCGGATCGGTGCGGACATAGGCCACGCCCCGCAGGCCGGTTTTGACCTGATCGGCATGGTCTTTCAGCAACTTTTGCGGCAGCGACAATTTTACCCGGAACATGAGCTTTTCCCGTTCGTTAGCCGTTTCGACCTGATTGGGCGTAAACTGGGCTTGCGGGGACACGAAGCTTATTGTCGAGGGAATGACATAGTCGGGCAGGGCATCCAGCACGATGCGGGCATCATCACCGATCTTGAGGGTGCCGGCATCGGCCGCCGGCAGGAAGATCGTCATATAGACATTGGATATGTCCAGAATGGTGGCAACACGACCGCCCGAACCGACCACTTCCCCGTCTTCCACAAGCCGATACAAAACACGGCCCGATGCGGTGGACACAAGATCATCATCCCGGACAAGCGTATTCAGGCGGGTTCTGGCCGCCTTTGCCGCTGCGACCGCAGCCTGTGCGGCTCCCACACCGGCGCGACCTTGATTCACGGCGGCAACCAATGTGTCCCGTTTTGCCTTGCGCATATCAACCTGTTCCCGCGGCGCATGTCCCCTGGAATATAGAAAGGAATCCCGGCCCAGTTGTTTTTGCGTCAACGCGAGCTCCGTTTGTGCCTGCGTGACACCCGCTGCCGCCTGTGCCGACATTTCTTCCATCCTCCGGATTTGTGCATCGGCTTCGAGAATCTGGGCGTCCAGTTCGGACGTATCCATGCGCGCAATCACCTGACCCTTTTCGACCATCTCGCCTTCGCGGATCAAAACTTCCTTCACGCGTCCGGGATATTTGGTTGCGACCTGGATCTCGTCGGCTTCCAGTCGACCGTTACCAGAAGCGATGCCTTCGGGAAGTTCCGGTTCCCGGTTGAACCAATAATAAGCGCCTGCGGAAACAGCAGCTACGAGAAGGACGATAATAGATATTCTCAAATATTTTTGCATGACATTTGTCCGCTTTCAGACCTTGTTTATGTTCAGGGACTCACTGCCACAGAGCGTCGAGAAATTTCGGCAGCTTGCAGCCCCAGATCTTTTGCCGTGAGCCGGCCAATCGCGGCGAGAACGGAATAGCTCGCCACCAGCCAGTCCCGTTTGGCTTTGATTTCCATAACTTGTGCATCCAGAAGCTTTTGCTCGGCATCAAGTACATCGAGATTTGTGCGCCGACCGACGCTGTTTTCCAGTCTGATGCCCTCGAGCGCCAGCTCGGCCGCGGCTATTTGGGCTTGACGGGCCCGCATCACAGACTTGGCCGTTTCAAGCGCCTGCCAGGCCCGGATTACGCCGTCACGAACCGAGCGATGAGCCGCAATGCTTTGCAGTTCCCGTTGAGAGGCCTGCGCTTCGGCACGCCGTGTCTTTGCTGAAATTTTGCCGCCCTGAAAGAGGGGGATACGGACACGGACAACCGCACCGATACCGCGAAAATCATCATCGGTTGTCAGCAGATTTGCGACACCGGAATTAAAAACCGTGGATCGGCCATATAGTGCGAAACCCTCGAGGCCGACTTCGGGCAATCTGGCGCCCCGTTCAACCTGGACATTGTCGGCAGCGGCTCTCGCGGCATGTTGCGCGGCGATCACAACCGGCGACTGATCAGCCGCCCATTGGGTTGCCTGCTCCTCGCTGGTCGGCAATCCCTTCACCCTGGTTGGCGCGATCAACGTTCCCGGAACAATGCCGACCAGGCGTTCAAAGGCCGATCGGGAAGCTTGCAGATTGCCGCGTGCCTGAATCTCTTCGGCTTCAGCACCGGCAATCAACGCTTCCATTTCCCGGATATCGGTCAGCGTCGCGCGACCGGATTTTCGCAAATCCTCTATTTGCGCCAAGCGCTTCTTGAGGATGGATATGTTGCGGCGGTTGAGCGCCAAGATGGGCTCGTCACGGATGACGTCCATATAGGCGGTAACGGTCTCGAGAAATATCGATTGTTCCTTTGCCTCTATGCGGGCAACCGCAGCATTGGTCATAGAGGTCGCCGCCCTGATTGCGGCATTGATGCGACCCCCGGTATATAATGGCTTCGATACCCGGAGGCCTACCGAATAGGCTTCACTGGTACCACCGGTGTCAATCCCCGCGATATCGGTGTCGATTACACCTCCAGTGCCGCTTGCTTCCGCCTGCGGCAAACGCTCACCCTTGGCGATGGCGATCGATTCCTCCGCCTGCTTTACCGATTCTCGCTCAGCCATCAGTTCCGGATTGGTCTCGTTGACGCGCATCAACACTTCACCAAGCGATTGCGCAAAGGCCGAAGGCGAAAGCAAAACAAGCGCAAAAAGGCCGCTAACAGTGATTGTCAGCGCCCGTTGGAAAAACCAGTGTGTTTTGTTGGACCCGTCAGGGTCTGCTTTGGCCAAAACAGCCATGTTCAGTCGACCTCCCGCTTTGGTGCACTCTGAATTCTGGTGAAAGACGGATAGCGGTCTTCAGGACCATGAAAATTGACGCCGCTCATCTTGCGACGGAAATGCCATGCTCAAAATGATGGGATAGCGGGTCCGGTTCGCCGGACAGGTCAATCAATGCCTCCATATCCAGAATTTCCAGCGTTCTGCGATCGTGCCTTTTGACGATCCCCTTGTCCTTGAGCATCGTTAGCTGGCGGCTGACCGTTTCAACCGTCAGGCCGAGATAGTCTGCTATGTCACGCTGTATCGCCAAACGCACAGTCAGGCTGCCATTCCGGGGACGCTGTCGTTCGGCCAGTTTTACCAAAAAGGAGCACAGACGCTGGGTCGCGCCGCGCTGGCTGATCGCGACAAGATGCTGATGCGCTGCGAGGGTATTTTTTATATTTTCATTGATAAATTTTTCGGCCAGCATCGGATCATTCGCGACCCAGTCGGTGACCGAGGTCCAGGGATAGAGCTTGGCTTTGCACGCCGACAAAGTTTCGATATTGTAACGGCATTCTCCGTCGACTGACGCGGCGAACATTTCGCCAGGATAAAGAAATGCGACGATTATTCTGTTCCCGTCAAATGTGGTGCGAGAAACGCGTGCGATGCCCTCAATCAGATATAGGACGAGCTCCCGTTCTTCGCCTTCATCACATATCGTCGTGTTAGCCGGAAAATTTCGCTCTATGGTCTTGCTTTTATCAGCCGAATGTTTCGCCGGAGAGAATTCTGCCTCTCCGGATATAATGGCGGCACTGTTCCGGGAATATGGATCTGGCTTGTTAACAAGCATCGTCTGATAGGTCATTAATCTCGCCCCATGGTTTACAGATTGTTTCTATTTGATTCCTTGAACAGGAATCAGGGCGCGATGTAATTACGCAGTTCCCGCTATGTAATTTACCGGGGTGACTT
>CAJQNR010000100.1 GCA_905479715.1 uncultured Sphingorhabdus sp. | reverse complement strand
CGACCGGTCGAGCGCGCGCGGATCGATATGATCATATTCCACCGCATAGCCGGGCACGAGGATTTCGACTTTTTCCAGCCCTTCCATGGTGCGGACGAAAGCGAGTTGGACATCGGCAGGAAGCGATGTGCTGATTCCGTTGGGATAGACAAGACTGCTATCGAGACCTTCCGGCTCGAGAAAGACCTGATGGGAATCACGATCGGCGAACCGGTGAATCTTGTCTTCGATCGAAGGACAATAGCGCGGTCCCTGCGCGCCGATTGCGCCGCTGAACAATGGAGAACGATGGAGCGACTGGCGGATGATTTCATGGGTCGCCGCAGTGGTCCGGCTTACCCCGCAAAATGTTTGCGGCACCGTACGCCCTGACGATAGCGGTGACATGGTCCATTGATCATTGTCGGACGGCTGCTCGGGCAAGGCCGCCCAGTCGATCGTCCGGCCGTCGAGCCGGGGCGGCGTTCCAGTTTTCAGTCGGGCTATCGGCAATCCGGCATCGCGAATTTGCTGACCGAGTGAAACCGAAGCCGCCTCCCCTGTCCGGCCGCCTTCCACGGTTTCTTCGCCGCGGAACAATTTGCCGTTCAGAAAGGTTCCCGTCGCCAGAATCACAGCCTGAGCGTGAATAGCTGATCCGTCTGCCATCCGGATTCCGGTGACACGTGATCCCGACAATAGCAGGCTGGCGACTTCACCTTCGACGATAGTGAGGTCGTCCTGTTCATCGAGAATGCGATGGATGGCCGCCTTATAGAGTTTTCGGTCGGCCTGAATTCGTGGCCCCTGCACCGCCGTACCCTTGGAAAGATTGAGCATCCGATAATGGATGGCCGCGGCGTCGGCAGCGCGCCCGATCAGCCCGTCAAAGGCGTCAACTTCGCGCACGAGATGGCCCTTGCCGAGCCCACCGATGGCGGGATTGCAGGACATCGCCCCGATGCTTTCACGGGTGAAGCTGACCAGTGCAGTCGTCGCGCCCATGCGCGCCGCAACAGCCGCAGCCTCGCAACCGGCATGGCCTCCGCCCACCACAATGATATCAAATGTCTGCGTCATAGCGCGGCCCATAGCCCAAGCGGGTTTGCAGGTCAAAATCTACCGGTGCCTCGGCCTGTTCCACGTGGAACAATCATTTGCCGATACAGAATTTTCCAAACAGACCATCGAGCATATCTTCGGTGCTTGCACGACCCGTGATTTCATCCAGCGCCTTGCGCGCCATACGAAGATGCTCGGCGATAATCAGATAATCGGCTTCCTCACCGATCGCGACGAGACTGTTACAAGCGGCCGTGATGAGATCCGCCTGGCGCGCATTGACGCTCACCTGATCGCCATTGGGCAACATGTCTTTTGCCCGCTCGATCAGAAAATCGACCAGCGCATCCATCCCCTGTCCGCTGACCGGCGACACAGTGAATGCGCCTGGCCCCTTGTTCTGATGCTCCGGATGATCGCTTCGGGAACTGATCTCGACAAGATTATCGAAGTCAGGTCCCTGCCCTTCCACGCCCAGCCAGAGGATGATATCGGCTGCGGAAAATTGCTGATGCGCGCGGTCGATTCCGATTTGCTCGATCGTCTCGGCGCCGCTTTCCCGGACACCGGCGGTATCGATGAAGAGAAAGGGTATGCCGCCCAGTGCAATCGGAACCTCGATCACGTCGCGGGTGGTGCCGGCAATATCCGACACGATCGCTGCTTCCCGTTCGACCAGAGCATTGAGCAAGGTCGACTTGCCGCTGTTCGGAGGACCGCCGAGGACAACCCTGATGCCATCACGCAGTTTTTCTGCGCGCGGACGAAGCAACAGATTTCGCATGTCCTCTGCCAATGGCATGGCCTCCTGCTGGATCATCGTCAGCTGAGCAGGCGCGACATCATCTTCATCGGAAAAATCGAGCTCGGCTTCGACCTGTGCAGACAGACGTAATATCTGTTGCTGCCAATCCTCGATCTTTCGCGACAACGCCCCGCCGGCGTTGCGGACCGCCGCCTTGCGCTGCAACTCGGTTTCGGCGAACAGCAAATCGGACAGGCCCTCGGCTTCCGCCAGATCCATTTTGCCATGGGTGAACGCCCGGCGGGTAAACTCGCCCGGCTCCGCGCGGCGCAAACCGTCGATCCGGCCCAGCGCTTGCTCGATCGCCCTTATGACCGCGCGACCCCCGTGGCAGTGAATCTCCGCCAGATTTTCCCCGGTCGCGCTGTCGGGCCCAGGAAACCAGAGACACAGGGCCTGATCAAGCAACGCACCGTTAACCATATCGGTGACATTTTTGAGGGTACCAACACGCGGTTTTGGTAAATTTCCCGTCAGGCCTTCAAGCGCCTGCCCGGCCCGCGGGCCACTGATCCTCAGGATCGCAATCGCAGCCGGCGGCTGTCCGCTGGACAGAGCGAAAATCGTATCATCGGGGATCATGCTGGCAGAAATCGTTAGCTATTCGGACTTTTTCTTGGGCGAAGACGTTTTGCCACTGCCCGATGCAGCCCCCATTGCTCCGGTCAGGAAGGAGGAAAACATCTTCAGACCCGCTTCACCCATCGGCGCAATGATCTTGGTGAAATTCTGCAATTGTTCCACCGAATTGGCACCCTGCAGGAATTTCGACATTTCCTGAACATAGCTTTCGTTGAGTTTTGCCACGTCGGGCAGGCCGATCAATCGGCGCGCCTCTTCGGGTGTACAGTCCAGTTCAACGCTGACTTTCATTATGTCTTCCTCTGTTTGGCCGTTGAAGCGAAGTCCCCACCCCACTCAACAGGTTGATGTTCCACCTTGCCTGAGCCTGATATGGGGATATTGTGACCAAAGAATCAAGTGATGAAACAAAGGAGCAACGAGATGGGCACGATCGAACAAATGAAATCATTGAACGGAGATGCAGAATTTCCCTGCTATGTTGCCCGGCCAGAAAGCGAGGCCAGCGCCGCAATCATCGTCATTCAGGAAATCTTCGGGGTCAACAAAGGCATTCGCGCCAAATGCGATCATTGGGCTAGCAAAGGCTATCTCGCCATCGCACCCGACCTGTTCTGGCGGATCAACGAGGGAACCGATCTCGATCCTGATGTCGAACCCGAATTCCAGCAGGCTTTGACCCTGATGAACGAATTTGACCAGGACCAGGGTATCCGCGATATCGAAGCCGTCATTCATCATGCCCAGACCGAAATCGGCAGCCACAAGGTCGGCTGTGTCGGCTATTGCCTGGGTGGCCGTCTCGCCTTTATGACCGCCTGCCGCACCGATATCCGGGCGTCTGTCGGCTATTATGGTGTGGGTATCGACGGTCTGCTGGGCGAAAAGCATGCGATTGCCCATGAAGTCCTGCTGCATATCCCCACCGCCGACGGCTTTGTACCGGCAGACGCACAGGCTGCCATGCACGCTGGCCTCGATGACCATCCGAAGGTCACCCTATATGACTATGAAGGGCTCAACCACGGCTTCGCGGCAGAATTCGGCAGCCGGCGCGATGAACAGGCTGCGACATTGGCCGACAGCCGCACCGAAGCCTTTTTCGCAGAGCATCTCGCATGAGTACCGCCGCCAATCTTAAAATCTGGCACGACCATATGGCCCGGAAGAGCGAGACCGGACTCACCGAGCAAATCGCCAGCGATGCGGTCTTCCACTCACCCGTGGTCCACACCCCGCAAAAAGGCGCACCGATCGTCATCGCCTATCTGTCCGCAGCCGATGTCGTGCTCGGCAATGAAAGCTTCCGCTATGTTCGCGAAATCGTCGACGAAAATGCCAATATGGCCATGCTGGAGTTTGAACTCGATCTCGACGGAACCCACGTCAACGGCGTCGATATCATCACCTGGAACGAAGAAGGCAAGATTCAGGACTTCAAGGTGATGGTTCGCCCGCTCCAGGCGATCAACAAGGTCTGGGAAGAAATGGGCAAGATGCTGGAGAAGATGAAGGGTTAGGATTCTAGAACAGCGTCAAAACCCCGATCGTCTGCTCGTCGCCCATCAGGCCGGAGTAGATCATCTTGCCGGCGACATAGACGATGACCGCCAGTCCCAGATAGGCGATCCACTTGTAGCGCTCGATATATTTGGCGATGACATTGGCGGCGAGACCCATCAGGGCGACCGAAAGCAACAGACCGATTACCAATATACCGGGATGCTCTCGCGCCGCACCGGCCACGCCCAGGACATTGTCGAGGCTCATCGACACGTCAGCTGCGGTGACAGCCCAGACGGCCGCCCAGAAGCTTCTCTTTGCCTTCACGCCGCTGCGTTCGTCACCTTCAATCTCTTCCGAACCGGGAGATTCGCCTTCGTGGAAAATCTCGCGGTAAAAACTCCAGCCGACCCAGAGCAAAAGCAAGCCGCCAGCGAGCACCAGACCAACAATCTGCAACAGCTGAACCACGATCAAGGCGAACAATATCCGCAGGACCAACGCCGCAGCGATACCGATCAGGATGACCTTGCGCCGCTGTTCAGCGGGCAATCCGCCGGCCAGGGCTCCGACGACGATCGCGTTATCGGCAGCAAAAACCAGATCGATCAGCACAACCTGCCCGAAAGCAGCAAGCGCCGCCGGTGTTCCGATATTCGAAAAATCCTGAACGATCGCTGCCCAGATATCGGTAATAGAACCAAGACCGGTCGCGACAACGGAGAAAATGGGAAGAAGTTCAATCATGGAAAATAGAGGATCCGTAATAGTTCACGACCGGCATAGGGTCATAGAATTGGTGAAGCAAGCTGCGCCATATTTGATAATCGTCTGACTGTCGAAATCGTTCCCGATGCGATTCCATCCGGTCCCATAAAACCAGTAGCAAATAGCGGTGCGGATCATCTGACGATGGTCGCACTTCGATAGACTGGAAACCAGGCTGTGCAGCAATCAGCGGCCTGGCTTTCGCCATCGCCGCTTCAAAACGATCTGATTCCCCCGCCCGAACCTGCACTATGGCATGTTCCAATATCACAAGAGCGGTCCGGCGAACTTACTGATTCATACTGTCGAAGAAATCGTCGTTGGATTTGCTATCTTTCATCTTGTCGAGCAGGAATTCCATCGCGTCGATCGTACCCATCTGCATGAGAATCCGGCGCAATACCCACATTTTCTTGAGCTTCTCGTCCTCGACCAGCAATTCTTCCTTACGCGTACCCGATTTGCCGACATCAAGTGCCGGGAAGATACGTTTGTCGGCAACCTTGCGATCCAGCACGATTTCCGAGTTGCCGGTACCCTTGAATTCTTCAAAGATCACTTCGTCCATCCGGCTGCCGGTATCGATCAATGCGGTGGCAATGATTGAAAGCGATCCGCCTTCCTCGATATTCCGGGCGGCACCAAAGAAACGCTTCGGACGTTGCAGCGCATTGGCATCAACACCGCCGGTCAGCACCTTGCCCGAGCTTGGAACCACGGTGTTATAGGCGCGG
>CAJQNR010000099.1 GCA_905479715.1 uncultured Sphingorhabdus sp. | reverse complement strand
GAAAATTGCCCGAGACCAATATGAGGTTGCGAAGGTCAATGGAGATACGGGCGAAATCCATTTGCGTGACCGGCACGGAAAGCTGAGGAAATTTGTTCCATCCAAAATCAGAGCTCATGGTAGCGGTCAGGCTATCCAACTATTTGAGCGCGGGGAAGTTGAACTGCACGAGAAGGATCATATCCGCTGGACCGCCAATGATCACAAACGCGGCTTGCTGAATGCCGACCAGGCCACAGTTACCGGCATCGAAAAAGAGAGTATCACCGTCAAAACATCCGCCGGGGTGGAGCATAAGTTGGATAAACACGATCCGATGCTGAAACGGCTGGATCTGGCCTATGCGCTCAATGCCCATATGGCGCAGGGCTTGACGTCGGATCGCGGTATCGCGGTGATGGATAGCCGGGAAACAAAACTCGCCAACCAGCAGACGTTCCTGGTGACCATCACCAGGCTAAGAGAAAAGCTGACGCTGATCGTGGACAATCGTGACCGGCTGGAAGCGGGAATAGCTCGCAATGAAGGCAGCAAGACCTCGGCATTGGAAGTTACGCAGCGCCTCGGCAAGGCGGCGGCGAAGGGGCTTGATAAAGAGGATGAGGCCAAACAACCCGAGCAAAAAGAGAATAAGCGTGAACTCGCCAAAGAGCATATTATCAGTTACGAAATGAGTCTATAGATCGCGGTGTGGGGTTTAATGTGGGGTTGGTAGTCGAAGTTTAACAATTTCTACTTAAATCACAGTAAGTTGCAATTTTCATATTGCATCGCTAGGCTCCACCAGCCTTCGCTAAAGCTACGGCTGGCAAGCCAGCTGGTAGCTTTAGCGCAGGCTGTCCGCCGAAGCTCGAAGAGCGTAGGAGGACCCGGCATGCATTTTGTTTACATCATTCAAAGCATTGCCGATCCTGACCAATATTATTCCGGCCTTACCGAAGATGTTGAAAAACGTCTGCGGGATCACAATTGCGGAAAATCGAAGCACACGGCCAAATTCAAGCCGTGGCAGCTAGTTTCATATCATTTTTTCAGGAATGAAAATACGGCTGTGGCATTCGAAAAATATCTAAAAACCGGCTCAGGCAGAGCATTGGCGAAAAAACGGTTCCGCTGATCCATGCGCAAAGTCCCCACCCATTATGACGCGATCATCCTCGGCGCTGGCGGGGCCGGCTTGATGTGCGCCGCCGTTGCCGGTCAACGCGGGCGCAGGATTCTCCTGATCGATCACGCCGATGAACCGGGCAAGAAAATCCTGATCTCCGGCGGTGGTCGTTGCAATTTCACCAATATCGGCACGGCGCCCGATCGCTATCTGTCGCAGAACAAGCATTTCGCGAAATCGGCCCTGAGTCGCTATTCCGCCGCTGATTTTATTGCGCTGGTTGATCGCTACGGCATCGACTGGCACGAAAAGACGCTCGGGCAGCTGTTCTGCGATGGTTCTGCCAGGCAGATCGTCGCGATGCTGATGGACGAGTGCCCGGCCGACACGGTCAGCCTGTCGCTGGGCAAGGCGATAACCGATATCGGCCATGAGGATGGTCGCTATCGCGTCGAATATGATGGAGAGACCGCCTTTGCGCCGTCTCTTGTGGTCGCCACCGGCGGCCCGTCTATCCCGAAAATGGGCGCGACCGGATTCGCCTATGATCTGGCGCGGCAGTTCGGACTGAAAATCGTCGAACCAAGGCCGGCGCTTGTACCCCTGACCCTGGGCGGGGAAGAAACCCTGTTCCGCGAGCTGTCCGGCGTCTCGGCACCGGTCATGGCGCGCTGCGCGAAAACGGCCTTTCGGGAAGCCGCCCTGTTCACGCACAAGGGCCTGTCGGGGCCGGCGATCCTGCAAATTTCTTCCTATTGGCAACATGGCGAATCGGTCGAAATCGATTTTTTGCCTGATTTGCCGGGTGACTGGCTGACTCAGGCGAAGAGGCAATTGCCGCGGTTATCGCTAAAAAAGGCGATCAATGCCCATTTGCCCGCGCGTCTGGCCGAAACGCTGATCGAGCGAATCGCGCTCGAGGGGGAATTGGGCAACCTGACCGACAAGAAACTGGATGAGGCGGCACGGCGTCTGTCCCATTGGCGATTCATGCCCAATGGCACAGAAGGTTTTGCCAAGGCTGAAGTCACCGCTGGCGGGATCAGCACGGCCGAACTTTCGTCCAAAAATATGGAAGCTAGGCAAGTACCCGGTTTTTATGCTATTGGGGAAGCTGTTGATGTTACCGGCTGGCTCGGTGGCTATAATTTTCAGTGGGCTTGGGCGAGTGGCCATGCTGCCGGCAAGGCAATATGATCCCCAGCGCGGACCGTTTAATTACAACATGATCTTCATAAACCGCAGGCGACTGGCAGTTCCGCGCGGCTTTCACATTTGCCACGGAATTCAAACATTATGCCTTTCACAAAATTATCTCCGCTTCTCGCTGAGGCGCTTGCGGCGCACGAATATGACAAGCCGACGCCGGTTCAGGCCGCTGTGCTCGAACCGGAAGCGGATGGCCGAGATCTGATCGTGTCTGCCCAGACCGGTTCGGGCAAGACGGTCGCTTTCGGTCTCGCCATGGCACCACAAATGCTCGACGACAACGGACGTTTCCCGTTTCTGGTCGAGCCGCTGGCACTGGTGATCGCTCCGACCCGCGAGCTTGCGCTGCAGGTGAGTCGCGAACTGACATGGCTTTATCAGCCTGCCGGTGCCCAGATTGCGACCTGTGTCGGCGGTATGGACGCTTCGAAAGAGCGCCGGACCCTGCGCCGTGGCGCACATGTCATTGTCGGCACCCCGGGCCGTTTGCGCGACCATCTTGAACGCGGTGCGCTCGACCTGAAAAACCTGCGCGCTGTGGTTCTCGATGAAGCGGACGAAATGCTCGACATGGGCTTTCGCGAAGATCTTGAGGAAATTCTCGACGCAACCGGCGAAGAGCGGAGGACTTTGCTGTTCTCGGCAACCATGCCGAAATCGATCGTTTCGCTTGCCAAACGCTACCAGAATGATGCGCTGCGCATTTCCACCGTTGGCGAAGACCGTGGCCATGGCGATATTGCCTATCAGGCGATCACCGTTGCCCCTGCCGACACCGAAAATGCGGTGGTCAATCTGCTGCGTTTCCATGAAGCGGAATCGGCGATGCTGTTCTGCGGCACGCGCGAAGCGGTTCGTCGTCTGCATGCGAGTCTCGTGGATCGCGGTTTCAGTGCGGTGGCACTTTCGGGTGAACATACGCAGAGCGAACGCAATCAGGCGATGCAAGCCTTGCGCAGCAAACGCGCACGCGTCTGTGTCGCAACCGATGTCGCGGCCCGTGGTCTCGATTTGCCGACCTTGAGTCTTGTTGTGCATGTCGAAATTCCGCGCGACGCAGAGACGTTGCAGCATCGCTCCGGCCGGACCGGACGTGCCGGCAAAAAGGGTACGGCGGTTATCATCGTGCCTTATCAGCGGCGCAAGCGGGTCGAATCGATGCTGCGCGGTGCCAAGATCAATGCCGAATGGAAAGACGCGCCGACACGCGCCGACATTCGCAAAAATGATGCCGAGCGCCTGATCGAAACCTTGCTGCAGCCGGTCGAAATTGACGAAGATGATCTGGAACTCGCAAAGCGTCTGATGGCGGAAAAAACGCCGGAAGAAATCGCGGCGATGCTGGTCCAGTCACACCGCGCCAAAATGCCGGCTCCCGAGCAAATGCTCGATCGCGGTGCCCAGTCGCAATCTGCGCCAGGCGGTCCGCGTCCGGGATTTGAAGA
>CAJQNR010000098.1 GCA_905479715.1 uncultured Sphingorhabdus sp. | reverse complement strand
TAAACAAAAGTTGGTTGGGGTGGCAGGATTCGAACCTGCGCATGGCGGCATCAAAAGCCGCTGCCTTACCACTTGGCGACACCCCAAAATTTGCCGGCCTGTTTCTGGTAAGCCGCGCTGGTGAACGGGCCTATTATCCAGTTTGCCCGCAAGGGGCAAGAGGCAGTTGCAACTAAGCTTCGAACAGTCGTTTTACCCAGCCATGATCATCCGGTGCGATCCCGCGCTGGATGTCGACCAGCCGGTGCCGCAGTTTCTCGGTCAGCTGGCCGGGGCCTCCGCCCCCAATGGTAAATTCACCGTCACTCGACCGTACTGTACCGACAGCTGTGACAACCGCTGCGGTACCGCAGGCAAAAGTTTCAATCAGCTTGCCGCTGGCTGCATCCGCTTCCCATTGATCAATGGCATAAGGTTCTTCAACCACTGTCAGCCCTTCTTCACGGGCAAGAGTGATGATCGAATCGCGCGTAATGCCGGGCAGGATTGTACCACGGAGCGGCGGCGTGATCAGCCTGCCATCATCCATCACGAAAAACAGATTCATGCCGCCCAGTTCTTCAACCCATTTATGCTCTGCGGCATCGAGGAAGACGACCTGATCGCAATTTTGTTCGATAGCTTCGGCCTGGGCCACCAAGCTGGCGGCATAATTGCCTCCGCATTTGGCGGCGCCGGTTCCACCCGGTGCTGCACGACTATATTGTTCGGACACCCAGATGCTGATCGCCGACGCACCGCTTTTGAAATAGCCGCCAGCAGGTGAAGCGATAACCAGATAGAGATATTCCTTGGCCGGACGGACGCCGAGAAACACTTCGCTCGCGAACATGAACGGACGCAGATAAAGCGAACCGCCCTCGACGGAAGGAAACCATTCGCGGTCGATATCGACCAAAGCCTCGACAGATTTGAGGAACAGCTGTTGCGGTAACTCCGGCATCGCCATCCGTCGTGCCGACGCCTGAAACCGTTTCGCATTTTCCTCCGGACGGAACAGAGCCGTGGCTCCATCAGCGAGACGATAGGCCTTCATGCCTTCGAATATTTCCTGGGCATAATGCAGAACAGAGGATGCGGGATCCATCAATATCGGTTCACGTTTGGTGACCTTGGCATCGTGCCAGCCTTCGGCCTCTGTAAAGCGGATCATCGCCATATGATCGGTAAATAATGTACCGAAGCCCGGGTCCTCCAAGAGTTTGGTCCGCTCGCTGGCATGCACCGGTGTAACGCTGGGTTCGAGTTTGAATTCCAGGTTTTTTAAATCTGCCATAAACTGCCGCTTTCACTGTGAAACATGCCAACCATTGGAAGATATGGAAGCATAATCCAATTGTCTTGCATTCCTCTAATCAGCCTGTCAGGATACGTCAACATGACTGACGTATCTCGCCCTGCCAATTCCCCCGGAGCCTCCCCGCTTTTTCTGCGCGAGGATGAAGTCCGTCGTGGTATCGAGCTGCTCTATTTCGGCTATACCCGACTGACCAACGCGATCGATCAGGAACTTGCCAAGCATGGCCTGGGCCGGGCACATCACCGGGCATTATATTTCATTGCCCGACGCCCCGATCTGACCGTGGGCGAACTGCTGAAACTGCTGGCGATAACCAAACAGTCGCTGGGACGGGTGCTAAAGGAACTGCAGGACCGGGATTTCATTCTGACATCCCCCGGTATCGTTGACCGGCGCCAGAAACTGTTACGCCTGACTGAAAAAGGGGCAGGACTGGAAGCGGAATTATTTCGCCAGTTGCGCGCGAAACTCTCTTCCGCCTATGTTTCAGCCGGACAGGAATCAGTAACCGGTTTCTGGCACGTGCTGGAAGGCCTGATCCCGGAGAATGACCGCAAGATGGTATTCGACCTGCGTGGTGAAAATGCCTGAAGCCAGCCCTGACCTAAACAGTCATCGTCGGGCATATCCTGCCATTAAATCACGATCAGAAAAGCGACTTTAGAGGGCGCCCTGATTTCGCCTCCCCCTATCCGGCCAGGTCAGGAGGTCAGGCTTCACCGATCGTATCAACCATCGCATGCTCGATCGCATCCTGCGGGCTCTTGTCGCTCCACAAGACAAACTGGAACACCGGATAAAAGCGTTCCCACTCTTCAATCGCCAGATCGACAATCGTCTGGGCCTGATCAAGGCCGAGCATGCCACTACCACCCAGCAGGGTTGCGTGCCGAAACAGCAGAATATTATTATTGGACCAAAGATCGAAATGGCCCAGCCAAAGCTGTTCGTTGATCAAACCGAGCGTTTCATAAATAACGGTTTTCTTGTCCTCGGGAACGCGGATCTCGGGCAGCAGAAGAATTTGCAGGACATGATCTTCATTCCGCCAGATGGCGCGCATCTGATAGCTGGTCCAGTTGCCCTTTATCTCAACCGACAGTTCGTCATCGCCGGTCCGATCGACCGACCAGCCGCGTGCCTCGAAAAAGGCCGCCAGCATATCCACGGGCGGTGCTTCATCCTGATCAAGCTGTTCCCATTGGTCGTCAAGCATCGCAGTTCCAGATCCATTGCTGTTCAGAGCGTAGTGGCCCACTCGCCGGATCAGGGCAAGGCAACCAAGCACCTGCTTTCACATTGATTGTGGGAACGCTGTGGATAATGAATGGCGAACCATTGCCAATCAGGACTGGCTATCAGCCACTGGTTTTGGTGGAGGTTTTTCTCCCCGCCGCCGTTCTGGGCGCTGCCGGCTTTCGCGCGGTGGTCTTGCGGGCTGTGGTGGATTTCGCGGCTGGCTTCCCGACCGGTGCGGCAGCACCTTTTTCAAGAGCGTCAACGCGTTTCTTCAGCGCATCGGCTTCCGCCCTTGCCTTCGCCGCCATCTCCTTCACCGCTTCGAATTCTTCGCGCGACACAAAATCCATCCCGCCGAACCATTCCTTGGCCCGTTCCCGCGCGCCCGTTTGGGCTTCGCGACCAACCCCGGCCACCGTGCCCGCGAGACCATTTAATACTTTGGAAAGATCGTCAAAAAAGCGATTCTGGCTTTGCATTTTAATTAACTCCGTCACGGGCCCGTCGGGCCGGAAAAACTATTGCTCTATATCTGGGATCTTGCCGCCGGAACAACAAGGGTTTCTGCCCCCGGGTTCAGCCGATCAATTTGTATGTTGAGAATCCCTGCAAAACATAGCCATGCCAGATAGGGCACCATGAGCCATGCAGCAGCCTTTCGGATTCGTCCGAAAGCCACCGTTGTACCCAGCGCTGTCAGAAAGATGATGACGAGGAGCCAAAAGGCTGCAGAAACCTGATGCATGCCGAAAAATAACGGTGACCAGCAAAGATTGAGTGCAAGCTGGATCAGGAACAGCACGATCGCAATACCGCGCATCGGAGCCCCCCGTGCGTGGAGGATCATGGCGAAAGCCGTGCCCATCATCGCGTATAAAATCGTCCAGGCTACACCGAACAGCCAGCCTGGCGGCTGCGCTTCCGGCTTGGTCAAGGCGTTAAACCACCGGTTTTCTTCTCCGGACCCTGCGATCTGCCCCGATAGGAAACCGAGCAGAATGATCAGCGGAACCGTGAACAAAATCCACCGGAGCAAGGACATGCGCAACTGACCTTTTGAAGCTATCTGATTCACAGGGGCAGCATCCTTGATCGAGAAAATATCCGAATCGTCCAGGACGGACTAGTCCTGCAACCGTTACACTTTTAACAATCTCTCACCATTTGGCTAGCGTTAAGCCGTGAAAATCATTGTACAAGAAATCCGGCAAAAATTGCCAATACCCTTGGTATTTTCCAGTTGATAGCCATGTTTACCGGACTGCTAACACCGGCACGTGGCCGCACAATCCATTGATTGTAGCAAATAGGACGGACTGCTAAGCGCTTGCTATGAACGATAAAACCAATATCAGCGAAACAGAAACTCTTCGCGCTCCGCTCAAGAAAATCGGCAATCTACGCATGGTGTTTGAACGCGCCATCCATTACCCAAAAGAAATTGCTTTTGCCTTGCTGGCTCTTTTTGTCTCCGCAATGTCGACGCTTGCGATACCGGCTGGCTTCAAAACCATCATAGACAAGGGATTTATGGCCGGAAACGGCGACATTGCTCCCTATTTCCAAGGTCTTCTCGGGATAGTCGGGGTTCTCGCAATCGCTACTGCATTTCGTTTCTATTTCGTAAGCTGGCTCGGAGAACGGGTCGTCGCCGACCTGAGGCTCGCCGTGCAGGGCAATCTGTTGCGACTGGCTCCCGGCTTTTTTGAAGAGAACCGGCCATCGGAAATCGCGTCGCGGATGACCTCCGACACCGCAATTATCGAACAGGTGGTCGGGACCACCGTATCTGTGGCGTTGCGCAACATTGTCATCGGGGTCGGCGGGATCATCTATCTCTTCACCCTCGCCCCTGCACTCACCGCCGGACTTCTGCTCGCGATACCGGTGATTATTTTGCCGATTGTTTATATCGGTCGGAAACTGACCAATGTTTCACGGTCCAGTCAGGACCGGGTAGCGGATGTCGGCGCGATGATAGCCGAAACCCTGGGCGCGATGAAGATCGTTCAGGCGTTTGGCCAGCAGAAGCGCGAGCATGAACGCTTCCGAGGGGCAGTGGAGTCAACTTTCGATACCGCCAAACGCCGGATCCGGCTGCGCGCCGCAATGACCGCAATCGTTATCGGTTTGATTTTCACCGGTATCGTAATGCTGATGTGGCGCGGTGCCATCGGCGTATCCGAGGGAACGATATCCGGCGGCACGATTGCCGCCTTTGTCCTCACCGGCGGCCTTGTAGCCGGTGCCTTTGGCGCGTTGACCGAAGTCTACGGTGACCTTCTCCGCGGCGCTGGCGCAGCTGGCCGGCTGGCGGAATTGCTATCCGAGAAACCCGGTATTGCAGCTCCCGAAAATCCGGTCGCGCTGCCGGTACCACCACGCGGCCAGATCGCTTTCGACAATGTCACATTCTCTTATCCAACGCGCCCCGACACTGCGGCACTCAGCAATTTTTCGCTGACCGTTTCACCGGGCGAGACCGTCGCTGTGGTCGGACCATCCGGCGCCGGAAAGTCCACCCTGTTTCAGCTCGCCCTGCGCTTTTATGATCCGCAAAGCGGATCGGTGCGAATCGACGGCGTCGCCCTGCCCTCTGCCGATCCGGCAGAGATAAGGCATCGGATGGCACTGGTGCCGCAGGAAACCGTATTATTTGCGGCCTCTGCGCGTGACAATTTGCGTTACGGCAAATGGGACGCGACCGATGAGGAAATCTGGGAAGCCGCGCGTGCTGCCAATGCCGAGAAATTCCTTCGTGCCTTGCCCGAGGGCCTCGACAGCTTCATGGGAGAAGCAGGAACACGGCTTTCTGGCGGTCAACGCCAGCGTATCTCTATCGCGCGCGCCTTGCTGCGCAATACGCCCATCCTGCTGCTCGACGAAGCGACATCGGCGCTAGACGCCGAAAGCGAAAAGCTGGTCCAGGACGCGCTCGACCATTTGATGGAAGACCGAACGACGATCGTCATCGCCCACCGCCTGGCAACCGTACGGTCGGCGGATCGCATCATCGTGATGGAAGAGGGCCGAATTGTCGAACAGGGTGACCATGACAGCCTGATAGCGGGGAACGGGCTCTACGCGCGACTGGCCGATTTGCAGTTCAGCAGCGCCGATACAAGCCGATCAAAATCCAACAAATAACAGGGCGGCACCGCGGAGATATCTGACTTGCATCGGTTCGGGACGTTGCTCATGCCTCGAGCATAAAAAAGGGGCCGCGATCAGATCGCGGCCCCTTTTTTGATTTCTATAGTATAAACCTAGTTCGGCATACGGCTAGCCTTGTTGAAGCTGCCATATTGTTCGTTTCCGACAAATCCGAATTTGGTCACGCCGCTATCCTTGATCACCGCCAATGTACGATCGGTGGTCAGATAGGCGCTGAGCGGATCGGGCTGGAACTGCAGTTCCGGCTCAGGAACCATGGATTTCGTCTGTGCCAGATATTGCTTAACCTGATTCAGTGTCACCGGCGAATCGTTCCAGATGATCTGGTTGGTAGCCGTAATCCCCAGCCGGTTCTTTACCGGATCGATAAGAGGTGGATCTGAAGGACTATCATCTGCAACCGGCAGATCGATTTTTACCGCATGCGTTTGCACAGGGATTGTGATGATGAACATGATGAGAAGAACCAACAAGACGTCGATGAGCGGCGTCGTGTTCATCTCCATCATTGGCTCGCCATCATCTTTTCCGCCACTCATTGCCATTCGTGCGTCTCCTTAACCTTAAATAACTCTGGTTGCCGTCGAAATTATTCGACGACAATCGGTGTGGACAAAAAGCCTACTTTCGCGAACCCGGCGCGCTGCATGGTGTAGATTGCGCCACCGATACATTTGTAGGGCGTGTTGATATCTCCGCGGATATGAACTTCCGGCATATCTTCCGGTGTCATATTTTCGACCCCGCCAAAAGATTCAATCTGGTCTTCCAGCTGTTTCACAGCCCGGGTCACCAACTCGTTAGAATCAACCGGAGTGGTATTCCAATACACACGACAGTTCCCGCCGGGAGTGGCTCCCGAATATTCCGGATCACCCGGATCACGTCCTGCGGCATCGGTCGTCGTGACTGACAGCAGCACATTTTCACGCTTCGTCGTTGTCACTTCAAACGGAAGCACCGGAAGCTCGAGTTCCACGGTCTGGATGACCACCGGAACCGCGATCAGGAAAATGATCAGCAGGACCAGCATAACGTCCACAAGTGGGGTTGTATTAATGTCGGATAGAGGAGTTTCCGCTCCGCCACCGCCCCCAACATTCATCGCCATAGGATTTTATCCTCTCAAAACTAAACCATCTGAAGGGAACGAAGGCTCCCCTTTCGTGCGTTGGCCAAGTTGTCTGTCAAAAGCGGCAAACAACCCGGCCCCCGGCTTACTTCTTTGCGGCAGGTGCAGCAGGTTTCGCTGCGGGCTTCGCAGCAGCGCCTGCGACAGCAGGTTTAACGCCGCCATCTGAAGCCATATAGCCCAGAACATCGTTAGAAAATGCAGTCAGTTGCTCGGCGATCCGCTTGTTGCGGCCCTGCAACCAGTTGTAAGCCAGAACGGCTGGAACAGCCACACCAAGACCAAGTGCGGTCATGATCAGTGCTTCACCAACCGGACCAGCAACCGCGTCGATCGACGCCTGACCAGCGATACCAATTTTGATCAGCGCCCGGTAGATACCGATAACCGTACCGAACAGTCCGATGAACGGAGAGGTTGCGCCAACCGTTGCCAGCCATGGGAGGCCAGCTGCCAGCTTGGAATTAATCATATCCTGCGAACGCATGATTGATCCGTGCAGCCAGTCATGTGCTTCAACTGGGTCGGTCAATTTGGCGTGATCTGCATCGGCCTTGATCGCATCGTCGACGATTTGACGGTAAGCGGAGTTCTTGTCGAGCTTCGCAGCGCCTTCCTTGAGTGTAGCGGCACGCCAGAAAGTAGAGCGCATAGCCTGCCCCTGCTTCATGACCTTATTCTGTTCGAACAGTTTCGAAAACAGGATATAGAAAGAAGATACGGACATGATCGTCAGAATTGCCAGAACAGACCAGGCGATGACGCCGCCCTGCTGCATGGCTTCCCAGAAACCAAAAGCGTTTTGTGGTGCTGTTGAACCAGCGGCCAAAATTTCAATCAACATTTTAATATTCCCCTCAGGATAAATTAATAGCAATAAATCTGATGCGGGAAGGACATCCTGATGAGGTCCTTCCCAATTTGATTATTTCGGTATTTCCCAACGAACGGCGTTGGAATAATAGCCGGTTGTCGGATTTCCGTTCGCATCCAGTGAAGGCCTGAACCGCGCACGACGTGTAAGGTTTTTACAAGCAGCCTGATCCAAATCAGCATGGCCGCTAGAACCTGTGATCTGACAATCAGTTACCCGACCATTCGCGCCAACGGTCAACCGGAAACGCGTAGTCCCTTCACGCTCTTCGCGCAAAGCCCGCGAAGGATAATCGTTCGCATTTGCCCAGTTTCCTGGGTTCCCACGAGGCTCCGGATTCGCCCGTTGTGGCGGAGGAGGAGGTGGTGGTGGTGGAGGCGCAACCACCGGAGCCGGTGGAGGCGGTGCCACAGGAACCGTCCGCATTGGAGGCCGCGGTGCCACCACAGGCGCCACGATGGGCGGAGGCGATACCACGGGGGGCGGCTCAATCGGCTTGTCAGGTGGTGGTGGTGGTGGTTCCTCAGGTTCTTCCGGTGGTTCTTCCTCTTGAATATCGATCATATCCAGTTGCGACGCAACCTTCGTGACGGCCTTATAGGCTAGTCCGGTGACCAGCGCATAGCCAAGTAACAGGTGGATGATTACGACAAGAAAGATCGATACTATCTTGCTCGAACTCATCTCTTGGTCAGCATAAGCCATTCAGAAATGTAACTCCTTTTTTCCCCATCAAGGTCGACTGCTTCAATGCTGAAGCCTTAGTCAAAGGGCATGAGGCTCGTAAAACCGTCGCGACCTTCGTTATCTCATATGACAGCTTTTCGCTCACTTGGAAGCCGTCTTAAATTTGTTTTAACGCGGTAGTTCCACGCAGGCAATCGCTTTGTTGGTTCAGCACCGATTAACCTGCTATAGAGCCACAATAGGGGTTAAAATGCAGCCCCTGAAAACCTATTCCAGAGATAATCATGCGTCCTTCGATCATATTCGCCATCACCTTGGTTTTTACCCAAATTTCGGCGATTCCAGCATTTTCACAGCCGCTCGAAGAGAGCGATCCGTTGCAATATGCGGACCTAGCAGATCTTAGCGCTGACGCCCCCATAATTGTTTACGCAACGGTCAAAGAAGCCATTAAAGTTGACCCCGAACGAGCATTAAATGCACCGCCGGGAACGCAAAGATATTATATTATTGCGTCAACTCAGGCCTTGATTCGTGGTCAGGGAGGCGTCGGCGAAACGATTCGTTATATAATTGATTTGCCGCTTGATGCCCGCGGCCGAGCTCCCAAAATAAAGAAGAAACCCTTCATTATATTCGCACGTCGATCAGCCATTGGTGGAGACAATGTCCAACTTGTCGCCCGGGATGCCCAAATTGCATGGACGCCTGCGCGGGAACAACGGGTCCGGTCGCTGGTGCGGGAACTGGTAGCGAGAGACGCTCCACCCGCCATATCCCTTATCGCAAGTGCCTTTCATGTGCCCGGAACGATTATCGGCGAAGGCGAAACCCAGATATTCATGGAAACCGAAACCGGATCCCCCATTTCCATCACAATATTAAAACGTGCAGGCCAACAGAAATTCTGGGCCGTGTCCCTCGGCGAGATTGTTGACGAATCCGCGCGCGCACCGGTCAGAAACAGTCTGCTCTGGTATCGTCTTGCGTGTTTCCTGCCCCGTCAATTGCCAGCCGATGCGCTGGCCACTGAAGATATGGCCAATGCCCAGCAGGCGCGCAGCGATTATCAAATGGTTCTCCGCGATCTCGGCAACTGTCCCAGATCACGTCAGCCATAGGACAGCAGAACTAGTACTGGCATTCGTCAAAGGCGGCGCTAATAAGGCGCCAACAATCTCACCTGAAACGAAAAGAGGCCAATGAACATGACTGCTCCGCTTCGCATAGCGCTCGCTGGACTGGGCACCGTAGGAACCGGAGTCATCCGGCTCATCGAAGAAAATGGTGCGATGATTGCGCAAAGGGCTGGCCGCCCGATTGTCGTAACCGCCATTTCCGCCCGCGACCGTGACCGCGATCGCGGCATCGATCTGACTACATATCCGTGGTTCGACCAGCCCGAACAACTCCCGGCGCAGGATAATATCGACTGCGTGGTCGAAATGATT
>CAJQNR010000097.1 GCA_905479715.1 uncultured Sphingorhabdus sp. | reverse complement strand
CGACTCGATCTTGTCGCCCATCGCCGCGATGGCGTTGATTGGCGGGCCTATGAAGGCGATGTCATTGTCATCCAGCTGCTGGGCGAAACTGGTACGCTCCGACAGGAATCCGTAGCCGGGATGAACCGCTTCCGCGCCGGTTTCCTTGCAAGCCGCGATAATCTTGTCCGCGATCAGATAGGATTCCCCGGCAGGAGACGGACCGATATGGACGGCTTCATCCGCCATTTTGACATGCGGCGAGCGCGCGTCAGCATCGGAATAGACGGCAACCGTCTTGATCCCCATTTTCTGGGCAGTACGGATGACGCGGCAAGCAATTTCGCCACGGTTTGCGATGAGTATTTTTTTGAACATAGGTTATTCAGCAGCCTCTAGTTGATTTTCTCTTGGCTCGGCTTCCATCGGAACCAGCCCCAGTTTTGCGAATAATGTCTCATCTGCGTCATCACCGGCATTGCCGGTGGTCAGCAATTTGTCGCCGGTGAAGATGCTGTTGGCACCAGCAAGGAAACACAAAGCCTGCGTGCTTTCGCTCATGCTTTCGCGGCCAGCGGACAAGCGTACCATCGAGGCAGGCATGGTGATCCGGGCAACCGCGATCGTGCGGACAAATTCGATATCGTCAATCTTCGCCAGCGGCGTGTCAGCGAGCATGTCGCCGAGCACCGTGCCCTTGACCGGAACCAGCGCGTTGACCGGAACGCTTTCCGGATGCCGCGGCAAAGTCGCCAGAGCCTGGACAAAACCAACCCGGTCTTCGCGGGTCTCGCCCATGCCGACAATGCCACCGGAACAGACGTTGATCCCGCTATTTCGGACATTTTCGAGCGTTTCGAGCCGGTCGCCGAAGGTGCGGGTGGTGATCACCTTCTCATAATGTTCCGGCGAAGTGTCGATATTATGATTATAATAATCGAGGCCCGCTTCGGACAGCATTTCGGACTGTTCCTTGGTCAGCATGCCCAATGTCATGCAGGTTTCCATACCCATTTGCCGCACGCCCTTGATCATCTCGATAATCGCCGGCATGTCCTTGTTCTTGGGGTTGCGCCATGCGGCCCCCATGCAGAAACGGGAAGAACCGCGGTCCTTGGCCTGCGCTGCGGTTTGCAGCACAGTGCGAACATCAAGCAATTTCTCAGCCTTGAGACCGGATTTGGCACCGGCAGACTGGTTGCAATAGCCGCAATCCTCGGGGCAGCCACCGGTCTTGATCGACAGCAAGGTCGAAAGCTGGACTTCGCCCGCCTTGTGGTTGGCACGGTGGACGGTCGCGGCCTGAAAAACCAGATCATCAAACGGCAGATCGAACAGCGCGGCGATTTCCTCACGGGTCCAGTCGTTGCGCACGGCGTCTTCTTCGGTCTCTATCACTTCACTCATTCCGCAGCTTCCTCTTCGGGCGGCATATTATGCCCCAGCAATCTCAATATATCCGCGGCACATTCCACAATATTGCTGCCCGGTCCATAGATTCCGACCACGCCGCTCTTGCGCAGGAATTCATAATCCTTGGCCGGAATAACACCGCCAGCGAAAACCTTGATGTCACCACGCCCGGACTCCTTGAGCAGATTGATCAGTTCGGGGATCAGTGTCTTATGCCCCGCAGCAAGACTGGATGCTCCCACTGCGTCGACATTTTCAGCCAGAGCCAGATCGCGGGTTTCGCCGGGCGTCTGGAACAAGGGGCCGGAAATCACGTCAAAGCCCATGTCGGTAAAGGCGCTGGAGACGACATTGGCGCCGCGATCGTGCCCGTCCTGGCCCATTTTCGCGACCAGTATCTTGGGCTTGCGACCCAGCCTTTGTGACACTGCATCGACGCCGTCGATGACCATCGCATAGCGGGCATCGCCTTCATAGGCCTTGCCATAGATACCTTTGACCGGTGTCGGTTTGGTTTCGTAGCGGCCAAAGACGGCTTCCATTGCATCTGAAATTTCACCAAGCGACGCCCGCTGGCGCGCAGCATCAACCGCAAGAGCGAGCACATTGCCGCCAGCCTTCGCACCTTCGGTCAGCGCCTTGAGCGCCGCCTGACAGGCCGCTTCGTCACGATCGGCCCGCATCTTCTCGAGCCGGGCAATCTGTCCCTGACGGACTTTCGCATTGTCGATATCGAGCGTTTCCATCGAGTCTTCTTCGGGAAGGCGATATTTGTTCACCCCGACAATCACGGCATCGCCCTTGTCCACTGCGGCCTGACGACCGGCAGCGGCTTCCTCGATCATCGCCTTGGGCCAGCCATCGGCAACCGCCTTGGCCATGCCGCCTTCCGAACCCACGCGTTCGATAATTTTCCAGGCCTTGTCGACCAGTTCCTCGGTCAGCGCCTCGACATAATAGCTGCCGCCGAGCGGATCGACGACCTTGGTTATGCCCGCCTCTTCCTGCAGCACAATCTGGGTGTTCCGCGCAATACGTGCCGAGAAATCGGTCGGCAGGGCGATTGCTTCGTCCAGCGCGTTGGTATGCAGCGACTGGGTTCCGCCCAAAGTCGCGGCCATCGCCTCGATCGTGGTGCGGATGACATTATTGTAAGGATCTTGTTCGGTCAGCGAGACACCGGAGGTCTGGCAATGGGTCCGCAGCATTTTCGACCGTTCGGATTGCGCGCCCAGGTCGGTCATGACCCGATGCCACAAGGTCCGCGCCGCCCGCAGCTTCGCGACTTCCATGAAGAAATTCATGCCGATGCCGAAGAAGAAGCTCAGACGGCCCGCAAAGGCGTCGATATCCAGACCGGTCGCCATCGCCTGTTTGGCATATTCGCGGCCGTCGGCAATGGTGAAGGCCAGCTCCTGCACCGCGGTCGCGCCGGCTTCATGCATATGATAGCCGCTGATCGAGATGCTGTTGAACTTCGGCATATGCTCGGACGTGTAACCGATAATGTCGGAGATGATCCGCATCGAGGGCGCGGGCGGATAGATATAGGTATTCCGCACCATGAATTCCTTGAGAATGTCATTCTGGATCGTGCCGGACAGCTTCTCCTGAGAAACACCCTGCTCTTCCGCGGCGATAATATAGAAGGCGAGACACGGAATGACCGCGCCGTTCATCGTCATCGACACTGACATTTCGTCGAGCGGAATCTGGTCGAACAGTATTTTCATATCCTCGACGCTGTCAATCGCCACACCAGCCTTGCCGACATCACCGACTACGCGCGGATGGTCGCTGTCATAGCCCCGGTGCGTCGCGAGATCGAAGGCGACCGAAAGCCCCTTTTGCCCTGCAGCAAGATTGCGACGATAAAAAGCGTTGGATTCTTCGGCGGTCGAGAAGCCGGCATATTGGCGGATCGTCCACGGGCGTCCGGCATACATGCTGGCCTTGACGCCCCGAGTGAACGGACCAAAGCCGGGCAGACCGGGGTCAATCCCTTTTTCACTGGCATCTTCCGCGGTATAAAGCGGTTTGACAGCGATACCCTCGGGCGTTTCCCAAGTGAGGTCGCGGCCTTTGACTTCCTTGTCAGCCAGTTCCTGCCAGTCTTTGATCGTTGGTTTGTCAGTCATAATATCGCCATTGTAACATGAAGGGGAAAATGCGTCGTTTATAACAGCCCGCTATACAAGTCGTCATTTGCCTTTGAATTCAGACTTGCGCTTTTGGAGGAAAGATAGAGCGCCTTCTCTCGCGTCTTCGCTGTCGCCGGCAATTTTTTGCCCCTCTGCTTCGCGCAACAGCGCTGTGGCATAATCGCATTCGAGAGCTTCGGTCAAATTTTTGCGCATGACGCCCAGCGCTACGGTTGGGCCACCGGCAAGCCGCTTTGCCAAAGCCATTGCTTCGTCCATCAGCGCTTCTGGAGCCACAACCTTGTGGAGGGCACCCCATTCAAGCGCTTTGGTCGCAGGCAATTTCTCGCCCAGCATCATCATCTCGGTTGCGCGCGCCTTGCCAACCAGACGGGTCAGCATCCAGCTCGCGCCGCCGTCGGGAACCAGTCCGATATTGACAAATGCCTGCAAGAAATAGGCTTTTTCGCTGGCAATCACGAAATCGGGAGCGAGGCCGATGGAACAGCCGACGCCAGCAGCCGGACCGTTGACCGCGCTAATCGTCGGAATATCCAGCTTGTGAAGCTTGAGCAGCATCGGATTATAATGCTGCGTGAGCGCCTTGTAGCTACCCTGCCCACCGGAAATCTCGCTGTCGCGGCCGCCTTGCAGATCGGCTCCGGAGCAGAAACCTTTGCCTTCTCCCGTGATCACCAGAACCCGGGCGTCGCCGAGATGGTCCAGCGCATTATTGATATCATCCGCCATATCCAGCGAACAGGCATTGAGCCGCTCCGGCTTGTTGAGCGTGATCGTTGCCACCTGGTCGGTGATGTCGAACTTGATGTTGTCGAATTCCATATTTGGTCCTTTTGAATGACTCCTCATCCTGAACTTGTGTCAGGATGAGGATCGTGTGATTAATGCCCCTTGGGCGTTTCCATGATTTCGGTTAGCATTCCGCCCATATCCTTGGGATGGACAAAAAAGATAAGCGTACCGTGGGCGCCGATGCGGGGTTCGCCCAGCACGCGCTTGCCCATCGCTTCAAACTCGGCCTTGGCAGCATGGATATCCGGCACTTCAAAACAGATATGATGCTGACCACCGAGCGGATTTTTCTCCAGCCATTTTCCGACCGCGCTATCGGTTTGCGTGGGTTGCAGCAGTTCGATCTGGGTGCCCGTGGTACCATCGTCGCCCGGCGTGTTGACGAAACAGACCCGCACTTTCTGTGAATCCAGCACGAACGGTTCGGTTATGTCGGTCGCGCCCATCACATCGCGGAAAAAAGCGATCGAGGCATCGAGATCGGGCGTCGCAACGCCGATATGGTTAAACTTTCCAAGTTTCATTTCAATTTTCCTATTCAGTCATTCCGGCGAAGGGTTGAACCCGGTCCGGTTTTCAATTTTCTCTCAATATCGGTGCAGCCCGCAGCCTTTGCCGGGGCGACCAGAAGGTCGAACGAGACCAGCGCGATCAATGCCCTTCTCCATGCGGAATAAACCTGTGCACAAGCGGCGCAATTCCTGCACCCACCATTACGCCCAATATGCCCGAAAGGAGTGCAAAGGCGATAGCGCCGACCATTATACTGGCGGAGGCTGGAAACAGACCGAGCAAGGGATGCGACAACCATTCGATCAGATGCTCCGGACCATGCCAGCCCAGAGCGGCGATATTGTGGACCAGCAATCCGCCACCAACCCAGGCCATGGCCAAAGTCCCTATGATCGACAAGGCGGCGAGCAGCTTCGGCATCAGCCGGACCAGACCGCAGCCAAAGGACCGCAGTGCGCCGTCATTATTCTGGGCGATATGCAGGCCGATATCGTCCATCTTCACGATCAGCGCGACCGCACCATATACGGCGACCGTAATCACGATGCCGATGATCGCCAATATGATCGCCTGTTCCCACCAGACCTGGTCGGTCAGTTCCGACAGGGCGATAGCCATGATCTCGCCAGACAATATCAGGTCGGTACGGATCGCACCCGAAACCATATCTTCCTCGCGCCCCGGTCCTTCGACGATCGCGGGCTGATCGTGCTTGGTGGATTCGTCGACATGGAAGATTTCCAAGACCTTCTCGGCGGCTTCGTAACAGAGGAACAATCCGCCGAAAATGAGGATGATTGGTATCAAAAATGGTGCAAATTGTCCCAAAAGGACCGCAGCCGGTAACAAAAAGACCAGTTTGTTCCGCAACGATCCCTTGGTGATTTTCCAGATCATCGGCAACTCGCGCGACGGATCGAAACCGGTCACATAGGTCGGGGCTACCGCCGCGTCATCGATCACCACGCCGGCAGATTTCGTGCCGGCCTTGGTTGCGGCCAGCCCGATATCGTCAACCGATGCGGCCGCGACTTTGGCAATCGCGGCGACATCGTCGAGAAGGGCTACTAGTCCTGTTGGCATTAAATTCCACCGTCATTGCGAGGAGCAACCGCAACGCGACAATCCAGAGCGGCAGCGCCACTCTGGATTGCTTCAATTCGCTCGCAATGACGTAAAAATGGTTTCATCTTGAAGCTATTACAGCGGAATGTTGTCATGCTTTTTCCACGGATTCTCCAACTGCTTGTTGCGGAGTTTCCGTAGCCCCAGAGCTACCCGACGCCGGGTCGAATGCGGCAGGATCACCTCGTCGATAAAGCCCTTTTGCGCCGCGATGAACGGGTTGGCAAAACGCGCTTCATATTCTTGGGTTTTCTCAGCGATTTCTTCCGGGGTCTTGCCGCGGAAGATAATCTCGACCGCACCTTTTGCGCCCATCACCGCGATTTCCGCCGTCGGCCAGGCATAGTTGAGATCGCCGCGCAAATGCTTGGACGCCATCACGTCATAAGCGCCACCATAGGCCTTGCGGGTGATGATGGTGATTTTCGGTACCGTCGCTTCGGCATAGGCAAAGAGCAGCTTTGCGCCGTGCTTGATAATCCCGTTATGCTCCTGGCTGGTACCGGGCAGGAAGCCGGGCACGTCGACCAGAGTGATGATCGGGATATTGAACGCATCGCAATAGCGGACAAAGCGCGCCGCCTTCTTGGACGCGTTGATGTCAAGGCAACCCGCGAGGACCATCGGCTGATTGGCGACCACGCCGACGGTAGCGCCTTCCATCCGGCCAAACCCGCAGATGATATTGCCGGCATGGGCGGGCTGGACTTCAAAGAAATCGCCTTCGTCGACCATCTTGCGGATGACTTCGTGCATGTCATAGGGCTGGTTGGCATTGTCAGGAATCAGCGTGTCGAGGCTTTCTTCCAGACGATCCCAAGGGTCAGCGGTTGGCCGTTCAGGCACTTCTTCGCGATTGGAAAGCGGCATGAAATCGATAAAGTCGCGTGCTGCGAGCAGTGCTTCAATATCATTTTCATAAGCGACATCGGCGACGCTGGTCTTGGTCGTGTGCGTTACCGCTCCGCCCAGTTCTTCCTGTGTCACGATTTCGTTGGTCACCGTCTTGACCACATCGGGGCCGGTGACGAACATATAGCTGCTGTCCTTCACCATGAAGATAAAATCGGTCATCGCCGGCGAATAGACCGCACCACCCGCACAGGGGCCCATGATCAGGCTGAGCTGCGGAATGACACCGCTGGCGAGGACATTTTTCTGGAAAACGTCGGCATAGCCGCCGAGCGATGCAACGCCTTCCTGAATACGCGCACCACCACTGTCGTTGATACCAATGACCGGAGCGCCGACTTTCATCGCATTGTCGAGGACCTTGCAGATTTTCTCGGCGTGGCGTTCGGAAAGCGACCCGCCGAAGACGGTGAAGTCCTGCGAGAAGACAAAGACCAGTCGGCCGTTGATCGTGCCGGAACCCGTAACCACACCGTCACCGGGAATATGCTGTGCATCCATCCCGAAATCGACGCAATTATGTTCGACATACATGTCGATTTCCTCGAACGAATCTTCGTCGAGCAATATATCAATGCGTTCGCGGGCGGTCAGCTTGCCCTTGGCATGCTGGCTGTCGATCCGCTTTTGTCCGCCGCCAAGCATGGCTTCTGCGCGCTTGGCTTCCAATTGTGCAATAATGTCTGACATTCAACCCCCGGCTGTGAATCACTAGATGCGGTAGGCCCTAGCCAATGCACAGCCGTTTAGGCAATCGTCAATAGTAATTTAATTGGTCAATTAAATTACTATTGAAACCATTCATTCCGTAGCGGCACAGTTACAAATCTGCCCTTGACCGAATTTTCAAACATTCAGGATTAATCAGTCAAAATATCAACAATCAAAACGCGCTGGTACAACATCTGACGCTAGTCATCGGTTTCCTCAGTTTCAAAGCGGGCTTCAAATATGGGGCCCACATCTTGAGAATAGAACAAAACTTCCGTTGGGTGATACCTCCAAGCCGTCCGATGCTCTGGATAGCCAATCACGATTTCATTCTTTAGCCCTTCGCGGCCATATTCCTCAGCCATTGCAGCAATGATCCGATCCTGATCATCTTCATCCACCAGGATCCAAACCAATTGAAGGCGATTATCTGCAAATACAAACTCGGCAAGTCGTGGTTCGCCCATATAGTTGAAACCCTGACAGTCGATTTGCTGGTGAGATTCTTTGGCAATCGGTATCCGTGGAGGCGTAAAGCTTCGCAACTCCATCTTCGAACAATGGGCAGCCAATGCTGTTTGAATATCAATAACCGATGATCCAAACGTGATCGAATCCGGCTTTGCAACGTCATGGAACGATGCATTCGCACCGGACAGCAAAGCCGCTATTGTGATCATTGCAAAGAAAGATGTCATCTGATGCCACTCCAATTTTGATTGGAATAACCGCTATAGTGTATTATTACACTAATGCAATAAAATAGTGACAGTCGATTTCGCGCGTTTGTCGGTCACCCCACAATCATCATAGACTCTATTTGAACAATACCAGTTCCTCAGCCATGCTCGGGTGCAGGGCAACCGTATCATCAAATGCCTTTTTGGTCAGACCTGCTTTCACGGCAATCGCTGCTGCCTGCAAAATTTCCGGCGCGTCAGGACCGATCATATGCAGCCCAAGAATTTTCTCGGTCGGATGCTCGACGATCATCTTGTAGAGGCTGCGCTCTGGCCGATCGGCGAAAACATTGCGCATCGCCCGGAAATCCGAGGAATAAACCTTGATATTGCCATATTTTTCTCGCGCTTCGCTCTCGGTCAAGCCCACCGATGCGATCGGGGGCTGGGAGAATACCGCTGACGGAATATTGTCATAATCGACGGTACCCGGCTTGTCGCCGAACACGGTATCGGCAAAGGCCTGCCCCTCGCGAATGGCAATGGGAGTCAGCTGAACGCGATCGGTCACATCGCCGACGGCATAGATATTTTCTATATTGGTCCGGTTATATTCATTGACCTTTATGGCGCTGCGTTCGTCAATTTCAACACCAGCATTTTCGAGGCCAAGACCGTCAATCTTGGGCCGGCGACCGGTCGCTGCCAAGACGACATCCGCGCGCACGGGCGTACTCTTCCCGTCCATATAGACGTCGAGAGCGCCATCATCACGCTTCTCGATTTTGTCGAACGTGCAGTTGAATTTGTAATTAATTCCTTTGGCGAGCGAAATCTGGATCAGCCGGTCGCGGACACTTTCATCATAGCCCCGCAAGATGATGTCCGAACGGTTCACAATCGTGACGTCGCTACCCAGACCGTTGAAGATACCGGCAAATTCATTGGCAATATATCCGCCGCCGGCAATAATGATGTTTTCAGGCAGCTCCTCGAGGTGAAACATGTCGTTCGACGTCGACATCAGGTCGCTTCCAGGGAAGTCGGCCACGGCGGGCCATGCGCCGACGGCGATCAATATATATTTTGCCGTCACGGTCTTGCCGCCAGACAGTTTGATCTCGTGCGGTCCGGTCAGCTCCGCATGCTCGAGAATAATCTCGACGCCATGATTTTTCAGCGTGTCGGTATAAGCATTGTTGAGCCGGTCAACGTCCTTGAGCACATGGTCGCGCAGCGTGGGCCAGTGGAATTTGGCATTTTCCCAAGTCCAGCCAAAATTCTTGCCATCTTCCAGTTCTTCCGAAAAATGAGAACCATAGACCAGCAGTTTTTTTGGCACACAGCCGCGGATGACACAGGTTCCGCCAACCCGATATTCCTCTGCGACCGCAACTTTCGCACCATAAGAGGCGGACACGCGCGCAGCCCGCGTTCCACCGGAACCTGCGCCGATAACGAACAGGTCATAATCATATTCAGCCATGCAAATTTCCTTATATCAGGTTCCGAAAGCCCGCTTTTTCAGTTCTTCGGTTGAAACGTCCAATTGGTTACCGTCGTCGTCGGCAAGTTCGTTTGCCATTTGCTTGCCCAGTTCCACACCAAATTGATCGAACGGATTGATATTCAACAACGCCGCATTCACAAATGTCCGATGCTCGTAAAAGGCGAGCAGTGCACCCAGTGAACGAGCCTCCAAATCTTCCAATAATAGGGTCACCGATGGTCTGTCACCCGGATAGTTTCGATCACTGTCATCGGATTTTTTACCAGCCATCAGAGCCGCGCCCTGGGCAAAACAATTGAGCAGCAGGCCGTTATGATGAGCAGGATCGAGCGAATCGCCCGGCTCGATAACCGCCAGAAATTCGACCGGTACCAGATGGGTCCCCTGATGAAGCAGCTGGAAAACCGCATGCTGTGCATCGGTCCCGACACCACCCCAGACGATCGGACTCGACTGAAGTTCGAGCGGCGTACCATCCAGCGTCACTGATTTGCCGTTGCTCTCCATCTCAAGCTGCTGGAGATAGTCGGGAAGCAGGCTTAAGCGCTCGTCATAGGCAAAGACGGCTCGCGTGGCGCATCCCCGAACTTGCGTATAATATTGATCAGCAAAGGCCGCCAATACCGGAATATTCCGATCCCATGGCGTGTTCTGAAAATGCTCGTCCATCGCGGCGGCACCGGCCAGCAAGTCTGCAAACGCCTCATATCCCAAGGCTAGCGCAACGCTGAAACTAATCGACGACCACAAGGAATAGCGCCCGCCAACGGTTTCGGAAAATGGCAATATCCGGGTTTCATCAATTCCCCATTCGACCGCCTGCTCGGGACTGGCGGTCAGTGCAACCACTTGTCCCAATGGATCGGTCACGCCCTGCTCGCGCATCCAGTCCAGTACCGAGCGGGCGTTGAGCAACGTCTCGGCGGTAGTGAAGGTTTTTGAGGCAATGACCAGCAACGTCTTTTTTGCATCAAATCGTTCCAGAACCGGCTCAAGCGCGGCACCATCGATATTGGATACGACTTCAAGTTCATATTTTTCGTCACCCAGCTTGAGCGCATGGTGCAGCATCTTGGGCCCCAGCGCCGAACCGCCAATACCGAGATGGATGATCTGGGTGAAATCGCCGAGAACCCCGGCATCAATCACCTCTATAAGGCTTTTCATACGCTGGTGTAGCGCCTGGGCATTGGCGACGCTGGCCGGATTGCCGGTACCGCGTTCCGCGCAATGTTCCGCAGCCCGTCCTTCGCTTACATTGATCGACTCGCCCGACAGGAACGCGGCCACTTTTGCGGACAGTTCCATGTCGTTCGCCAGTTTAATAAAGGCGTCCACCACATCTCCGTCGAGATGGGTCTTCGAGAAATCAAAATAGATACCCGCCTGTTCCAATCCGAATTTCGCGACTCGCTGACCATCTTTGTCGAAAAGACCGGTTAGCGGAATATGTGGAAGCGACTTGATGGTTCGCCATTGGTCTGAAGTCATGCAATCATCCAATCTTTAGATACTGAAGTGCGTGCGGCCGTTGACCTACCCTGCCCTATCTGGCGAATAAGCCGGTCTCAAGTTGAAAATTACTCTCCCCAGAAGAACGCAAGAAATCTTGACGCAACCGCCAATGTCGGCGAAGGGGCGCCATGGCGCGAAAGAAAGCAGAACAATCTGAAACGCGGGACTTTGTCGCGTTCCTTGTGAAACTTGCATTATTCATTTTGATTTTGCGCAGTTTCATCATTTCACCCTTCAATATTCCTTCAGAGTCGATGCAACCACGCCTGGTCGTCGGGGACTATCTGCTGGTCGCAAAATGGCCATATGGCTTTTCCAAATATAGCCTGCCGTTCAGTGTGCCGCTCATACCCGGCCGCATATTGCCCCATAAGCCCGAACCGGGTGATGTCGTCGTGTTCAAGGCGCCTCCAAGCGCACGGGATGATTATATCAAGCGGGTTATTGCCCTCTCCGGCGACATAGTTCAGGTCACCAACGGTGTTGTCTCAATCAATGGCACAGTTGTCGAGCGCAAGAGAGTCGAAGATTTCGAACATCCCGTGACACCCAATAGCCCGTGCTATCGTGACGAATTTGAATCGCCCGGAGCAAATGGTATAACCATCTGCCGCTATCCCCAGTTCCAGGAAACACTGCCCAACGGAGTGACTTATCGCGTTTTGGACATTTATGAAGATTCAGAAGGCGACAATACGCAAGCATTCGTCGTACCAGATGGCCATATGTTTTTGATGGGCGACAACAGGGATCGCAGCGCAGACAGCCGTTTTCCTGCGGAAGAAGGTCAGGCGATCGGCATGGTACCAGAAGAAAATCTGGTCGGTCGGGCGCTAGTTGTGGTCTTCTCGACCGATGGTTCCGCAGAGTGGATCAAGCCGTGGACATGGTTTACCGCCGCGCGTTGGGAACGCATCGGAGAAGGATTTTGAGCCGCCCGGACTTTCTTGAATGGATTGCCGAAATCACCGGTGAACGGCCCCGCTCACCGGAATTATATGTAAGAGCAGCAACGCATGGCAGTCATGGCGACAAGGATTATCAGCGACTGGAGTTTCTGGGTGACCGGGTTCTGGGCTTGGTAATCGCCGATCATCTCTTCCACCAATTCCCAAATGAACCGGAAGGACAATTGTCACAACGCCTCAACGGCTTGGTATCCGGCCCGGTGTGCGGTGCCGTCGCAAAGCAAATCGGAGTTAGCGACCATATATTGCTTGGAAAGCAGGCCCGGGATGATGGCGCCCGCCAAAGCGTCAAGGTTCTTGGCGATGTCATGGAATCGTTGATCGGTGCGGTCTATATCGATCACGGTATGGAAGCTGCGCGGGCCTTTATCCTGCGTCATTGGGAAAACCGGTTTTCGGCCACGGTAGCTGACATCCGGCATCCGAAATCCGCTTTGCAGGAATGGGCAGCCGCCAATAATCGCAAGGTTCCGGAATATGAACTGGTCGAAAAAAGTGGCCCACATCATGATTTAAAATTCACCGTTCGGCTGAGCGTTCGTAATGTCGGTGAAGTCACGGCCACCGCATCAGCCATTCAGGCGGCCGAGACCGAAGCGGCAAAGAAATTTTTGGAAAAATTCACATGACTCAAAAATGCGGCGTAGTGGCTTTGATTGGTGCACCCAATGCCGGAAAATCAACGCTGATCAATGCGCTAGTCGGGCAGAAGGTAGCTATCACCAGCTCCAAACCCCAAACCACGCGGACACGGCTGTTGGGCATTGCGATTGAAGAGGATACCCAGCTTCTGCTCGTTGACACTCCTGGTATCTTCGAACCACATCGTCGCCTTGACAGGGCAATGGTGTCAGCGGCCTGGGAAGGCGCCGAGGATGCCGATATCATCGTGCTACTGGTCGATGCCCGGGCAGGTCTTGGGACGAAGGTTACCTCAATTGTCGAACGGATCAAGCACCGCTCCGAAAAAACCATTCTGGTCATGAACAAGGTCGATATTGCCGCAAAAGACAAAATGCTCGGTCACGTCGTAAAGCTGCATGAACTTGCCGATTTCGACGAAACCTTTTTCGTCAGCGCCAAGACCGGTGACGGACTGGAGGAATTGCGATCCTATCTGGTAAAAGGGATGCCTGAAGGCCCTTGGCATTTTCCCGCTGATCAGGTTTCGGATGCCAGCGAGCGAATTCTCGCGGCAGAAATTACGCGCGAGCAGGTTTTCCGACAACTGCATGCCGAACTGCCATATGCGACCGCCATCGCGATGGAACAATATAAGGAGCGGCCCGATGGGTCACTCGAAATTCATCAACAAATTCTCGTCGAGAAAGCCAGCCAGAAAGCAATCATTCTCGGCAAGGGCGGC
>CAJQNR010000096.1 GCA_905479715.1 uncultured Sphingorhabdus sp. | reverse complement strand
CGGGTGCTGCCGCTGGTAGCGGTGCCATACGCTATACGCCCGATGGCATCTGGACGAGCGCCCACGATATACACTCTATTTCGTGGTGGAGCAGCGCCGAGGCAGAATCCGAATAAGGAAAAAGTCTGGCTGTGGCCGCCTGCCCTGATTCGCCTTCCTTTTTTTGAAGCTTGGTAAAAGCGGGAAGATACGCAGGCGCAAGGCATGTCCCGCGCGCCAGAGGGGGCTACCGAACACCAAATAGAACAAAGTTTTCGGGCACTTGAAAAATTTATTGTGCACATGCTAACAAACCATGGTTATTACTCTTGACGAATTACGTAATATCTATATCGTAGGTCGTGTCGCATTTGAGAACGGCATTCATTGGGAGAAGAAAACCTGAGGCATTAGGCCGATTTCCGGCCTGATAGGAGGTTTTCTATGGGTCGATCATCCGATCGCGAGGCAGTAACAGAGAACGGGTCGGTCAGCGTCACCACTGTTCGCTCCTGCACAATATCCGCTCCTGACAAGAGCGAGACTCCGATCAAGCGGACATTGATCAACCTGATCCCTCCCGCGACGGTAATTGCTGTCATCCTGTTCTGGATGTTTGCGCCCCCATCAATAACCGATAGCCCCTGGTCGATCGTTGTCACCGGCCTTGCCATAAGCTTTTTCGTGCTGGGCCTTGAGCAGCTACTCGAGCGCCACGAGGGCTGGCGCCTGACACGCAAGGAATTTGCCACCGATCTGTTCTATCTGGCTCTGCAATATACGGCGATCGGGTGGGCGACCGAAACGCTCGCAGACAAGCCGTTGGCATCGTTCAAGGAATCGATCGGCATCAGCACGGAATGGGCAATGCAGATGCCGTTCCTGCTGCAGGTCGCTCTGGTCGTCTTCCTATATGAATTCGGCCAATATTGGATGCACAGGCTGATGCACGACTGGTACCCCGCCTGGCTGACCCACGCTCCACATCATCACATTACCCAGCTCAATGCGATGAAAGGGTCTGTCGGCAATCCGATCGAACTGTTTCTGATCAGCCTCAGCGTCATCGCGATCTTCGATCTCGATACGGCTGCCCTGTTCTGCGGCTTCAACGTGCTAACCGTGGTGTCCACTTTCGCCCACGCAAATGTGCGCTCGAACCCGCCTTTATTCTATTCCTATGTCTTCACCACCATCCGGCATCACAGTCTCCATCATACCGCGTTGAGCTACGAAGATACGCGCTGCAATTATGGCAATTCCCTGATCTTGCTCGACCGTATTTTTGGCACTTTCCGCGACGGAGAATCCGAAGAGGTGGGCCAGGATGACCGCAAACGGCTGTCGATCTACGAGCAGTTCGTCTTCCCGTTTCAACCATTGATCAACAAATTCAGTGCCACGCGCGACGAAGTATCGCCGGCCAACATTCAAGGAGGAGAAAGCGTAGAAAAATAAGTTCGGGATCGCAAAAATCTGGCGGAATCATAACCGCAATTTCAGAAACGCCTGCTTGAAAGCCGAATAACGGTAAGCAGGAATAATGGAAGATCCTCAAGACCAAGTCGCAGGATGAACGACATACGTCTGGCCCGCGGGGGCATTTAAAATGAGGGATAAGAATAATGATAAAGGACGCAAGACTCAAGTTAGGCCTGCTTTCAGCGACCATGTTGACCAGTACGATGGTCGCCATGCCTGTTTATGCACAGGAAATGTCGGAAGATATCGCTGCTGAAGAGGCCGGTGCCGACAATATGATCGTCGTCACCGCAACGCGACGCGCGACAACATTAATGGAAACACCCGTCAATATTTCGGTTGTCAGCGCCGAGGACCTCGAGCGCAATCGCATCGACGACGTGCGCGATCTCGCCGATTTCACACCCGGCCTGACGATTTCGGATACGGGCCCAGGCTCTACCGGTACGATCGTCCTGCGCGGTCTCAATGCCTCGGGAGTAGGCGATGGCGGTGCAACCTATGACGACGCACTGGGCGTCTACCTCGGAGAAGTTCCGCTTTATTACGATTTCAAGCTGATCGATATTGAACGTGTCGAAACCCTGCTCGGGCCACAAGGGACGCTATATGGTCTCGGCACATTGGCCGGCGCGATCCGCTACATCCCGAACCGGCCGAAATTGAACGAAGTCGAAGGAGAGGCGCACGGCCGCGTTTACGCCAAGTCTCACAGCGACTCCTTCGGTGTACAGGTCGATGGTATGATCAATATCCCGATCATCGAGGATCACGTCGCATTCCGATCTGCTACAGGCTATTATTTCGATCCCGGCTTCATCGATTATACCACATTGGTCAAAGAACCGGGCGTATCCCTGCCACAACCGGATGGTCCCGACAGCATTACTGCCCAGGGCTATGCTGACAATTTATACACGGAGAAAGATCTCAATTACGAGCGGACTTTCACCACGCGGAACCAGCTGCTGTTGCAGACCACCGAAGACTTGAAGCTGATACTGACCTATGCGTACCAGCAGACCAAGACTGGCGGTGCGCAATCGAACAGTGCTGGTGTACTCGGAACCGGTAAATATGAGAATGCCAGCCGTTACACGGAACCGGTAAAACGCCATGCTCATCTCGTCAGCGCCGAGGTCAATGCCAATGTCGCGGATATCTTCGATATCGTTGCGACGGGCGCCTATACCGAGGTCAAATATCGGGGTGAGAGTGACGTTACCGACCTGCTGCTCGATCTGGATTACGATTATGAGCTCTTCCCCGCTTTCGCAGCCTGGAATGAATCGGATACCACCCGCAAACAGAAAAATGCCGAGATCCGTTTCGTTTCAAGGCACGGTGGCCCGTTTAGCTGGGTCTTGGGTGGCTTTTACAACGAGATCAAATATCAGAGCGATTATGCGGAGCATATACCGAACCACCCTTGGGTAGATGCGGTTACCAACCCAGAAGCGCTTGAATATGTCAGCTATATCACCTCGAAGGTAACCGAGAAGGCAATCTTCGGCGAAGGCACATTCGAAGTTACACCTGAATGGCAGATCACTGCCGGTGCGCGATACTTCGATTATAGCTCCACCATCGCTGGTGCTGCAGCGCTGCCGGTACTTGGCGATCCGCTCAGTCCTTACGATTTGCCCGTGAATGGCGGTGATGCAGGAGAAGACGGCTGGGTATGGAAGCTTAACACTTCCTATGACTTCACCCCGAACTTCATGGCCTATTTCACCTACAGCAAGGGTTATCGTATTGGTGGTCCAAACCGTGTTGCGCCTTGCCCGGACAATATTACACCCGGCCAGCAGATCATCTGTGCCTTGCCCGAAGAACTGCAATATGGGCCAGACACGACCAAGAATCTCGAACTGGGTATGCGGGCACAATTGTTTGACAATATGCTGTCGTTCAACTTCAATGTCTTCCAGGTCAAATGGAACGGTATTCAGGTCAATTCGTCTACGCTCTATGGTGCAACCGGGATTACCGTTAATGGTGGCTCAGCGGAATCGAAAGGATTCGAAACGTCGTTCCAGTTCAAGCCAACGCAGGAACTGACGATTCAGGGAACATATTCCTATACGGATGCCAAACTGACAGAGGATGTGCCGGGCATCATCACCATTCGCGAGACGCCGGGGGATTATTCCAATCGGTTCGTACAACTTGACGCTTTGGCAGGTGATCGTCTGCCGGGCTCGGCCAAGAACACGGCGAGCCTCGGCGTCACCTATGTCAGGCCGGTCATGGATGGCGATATCATTGCGAACTGGACGGCAACCTATCGCGGAAACGTTGTGTCCCGGATCGGTTGGGATCGCGCCTATGGGGATAAGATTCCAAGCTATATCCTGAACCGGGCATCCGTCTCTTACGACACCGAACGGTTCACGGTCGGTCTGTTCGTCGACAATGTTTTCGACAAATATGCCGTGGTGTCGGTCGCCAATGATCGCTCACGAATTGGCGTCAATGACGGTGTCGCAGTACGCTATTACCGTCAGGCCGTCGTCAATCCGCGCACCGTCGGCATCGAAGGGCGGTTCAAGTTCTGATCCTCTAAATTCACGATTGAGGAAGAAGGGGGCACCTGCCGGAAACGGCAGGTGCCCCTGTCCTATTCGTGGCGCGTTTCGCCGTGGCCGTGCCAGCGCAGCGTTGCTCTATTCGATCGGAATAGCCTGTTCCTCAAAAAAGGCCAGCGCCGGCTGTAGCGCCGCTTCATGCGCGCGCCATTTGCCCACCGCGTCAGCATTGATGGGGCGGCGAACCTGCGCGGCGCTGGGCGTAGCCACGGCCGCGCTATTTTCGTGGAAAGTCAGACAGGCTTCATCCCAGTCAAGACTGCAATGTTCCAGCAGACGCCGGGTCTGCTCTTCCTGATCCGCGACCAGTTGTTCGTAGGATAGCTGCAGCACCAGACCGGGGAACAATTTCTCCCACATCGCCATCAGCCGATCAAAGCGCGCATAATAGCGCGCCGTGTCCAGCAAGTCGTAGGAATAAGCATAATAGGCGGACTGGCTTGCGAAAAGATTTTTATAGTTGCTCCAGACGGTATCCATCGGATTGCGGTGCAGACAGACGATTTTCGCCTGTGGCAGCGCGCGCGCAATATGGCCAATATAGAGAAAATTGGCCGGCAACTTGTCGGTAAACCGGGCGGTGCCTTCATGTCTGTGGTGTCCGGCCTGGGCGAGATAGGCGTCACCGATCTTCGCCGGATCGATATCGCCGCTCGCCATGACCGTCTCCCGGTCGATGACGGTACGGGACGATGTCGCCGCCAGTCGCTTGACCGCAAGCGGCATCGCCTGCAACTCACCCGCCGACGCCACATCGGGGTGTGAAGAGAGAATGCGATCAACCAGCGTGGTTCCCGTACGGGGCATGCCGACCACGAATATCGGTGCCTCGTCGGAACGTCCTGAACCGGCGTGGAGGCTATGGTTGCGCTCGGAAAACAAGGTCTCGATCGCGTCGAATATAGCCGCGTCCTGCGCGAAATCATATCGGAGCGCACGCTTGTGCTCGTCATTGGCCGTCGAAAGATGGAGGAATGATTCGGGGTCGCCAATATCCTCCAGTTCCTTCGCCAGCGCATAGCGGATACGCAGTGCGTCGCCGGGTTCCCCTGCCTTGCCGAGTGCGGTCTTCAGCCTCGGCACATGATTGGCTTCTGCTGTTTGGCGGGAAGCGATGGCAAGCGCGTAGTGGGCTCGCGCATTGCCGGGATCTGCGGCGATGATTGCCTCATAATGCGCAAGGGCTTCCTTGACCCTGCCGGTGAAGCCGCTCGCCGCTGCAAGATTATAACGATAGTCGATATTGTCCGGTTCGGCCGCGACCGCCGATTGAAAAGGCTCGACCGCCCCCTCATGGTCTCCGAGCCGGGTGAAAACGCAGCCGATCGTATCGAAAGTACGCGCGTCACTGGGCGCCAGTGCCATCGCTTTTCGCGCGGCCTCAGCGGCATCGCCATCGCGGCGCAGCAGGATCAGCAGCTTCGCCAGCTGTGCCAGATGTTCCGCCTCGGGCCCCCGCTCGACCGCGGCCTCGATCAGGGGTATGGCTTTGGCGATCTGGCCGGCTTCGGCTGCAGCAATACCGAGCAGGAAATAGCCTGCAGGTTGGGCCTCATCAGCCAATATCATGGATTTGGCGGCAGCCGCTGCAGCCGGTATATCACCGCGCTTCAAGGCTTCCCTCGCTTGAACTTCCAGCGTCAAAACGGGATCGCGATCCATGGACTGTCGGCAACCAAGGTTGACTGTGGATATATTGATCGGGATTGCGTTGCGGAATATTCCATTGGCTTGGCTTAATAGCCGCTAATCGAGCCCTGTCAAAGCGAACTGGTTGGTCAAATATGAAAACACTCGCTTTCCGTAATAAATATTCTTCCTTTCGTAATAAATTATGTTAGGTTGATTCTGCGTGCCGCAAGAACCGTTAATCGCCGGTTTCACTACCCCATTTGAAGAGGTTTGAAATGTTCTTAGAAGATATTGGAATCATTCCCTCGCGTGAGAAAAATCCGGTACCGGCTGATCGCCCCCCTTCGATTGTAAACCTCACCCGCCGCGGATTTGTTGCTGGAACCGGTCTCTTCGTTGTCGCTGTCACGCTGGCGGGATGTTCCAACACGGAACCCGATATCGATGCTGATAATATAAACATTCCCAAAGCAGGTCCCAGCCCGCTTACCGATGTGGAAGGCGGGGATGCGACACCAGCATTGTGGATTGCGATCGAAAAAGACGGGACAACCAAGATTACCTGCCATCGCTCGGAAATGGGCCAGCAGGTCTGGACCGCCATGGCTCAGATCATTGCCGATGAACTGGAGGCGGATTGGGATACTGTCGAGATCGTTCAGGCCGAAGGTGATGAACGCTACGGGGACCAGAACACGGACGGATCGCGTTCGGTCCGTTATAATTTTCACCGGCTGCGCCTTGCCGGCGCGGCGATGCGGCAGATGCTCGTCGCCGCCGCGGCGCTATACTGGAAACTGGAACCCTCCCAATGCAGCGCCGAGATGGGAAAAGTCTCGAACAGCGAAAATGGCGATACCCTGTCTTACGGCAATCTGGCCGAGCTTGCCGCCAAGCTGCAGGTTCCGGCAGAAGCCGATATTGTCATGAAAGAGCCGAAGGACTGGCGCTTCATAAACAAGGAAATCCCTTCGCTGACTGTCCCGCGGATCACCAGAGGAGAAGGGACATTTGGCATTGATGTCGATGTACCAGATATGGTCTACGCCGTCATTGCCCGGCCACCCCAGGTCTTTGGCCGAACCGGATCGGTCACCGATGCCAAGGCGCTGGCCGTTCCCGGCGTCATGCGAACCGTAAAACTTCCGGACGCAAAACCCCCGGCGATGTTTCAGCCACTCGGCGGTGTCGCTGTAGTCGGGATCGATACCTGGGCCGCGATCCAGGGGCGCAATGCGTTGGAGGTCGAATGGCTGGACGGACCCAATGCAGGCTATGACTCGGACAATTTTCGCAAGGCAATGGAAGCAAAGGCAAAGCAGCCCGGCACCGTTCGCCGCAGCCGCGGCAATGTCGGTGCAGCGCTGGCCGCGGCTGACAAAACCGTCATTGCAGAATATTATACGCCGCATCTCTCGCAATCGCCGATGGAGCCTCCCGCGGCAACCGCTCGCTGGACCGGTGACAAGCTCGAATGCTGGGCCTGTGTCCAGGACCCGCAGGCGACCCGGCAAACACTGGCCGATCTGCTGGACATTGATAAGGAAGATATTACCGTCCACGCCACCTGGCTAGGCGGCGCGTTCGGGCGCAAGTCCAAACCGGATTTCGTCGTCGAGGCCGCTCTTGTCGCACGGGAAGTGGGTAAGCCGGTCAAGGTGACATGGACGAGAGAAGATGAGGTCCGGCACGGTTTCTATCATTCCACAAGCGCGCAAAGGCTGGAAGCGGGGCTGGACAGTGAAGGCAAATGTACCGCCTATCGCCATCGTTCTGTTTTTCCGCCCATCGGGTCCACATTCACGGCAGGTATGGACGCGCCATCCGACGGCGAAATGGGCATGGGCGCGACCGATGTACCCTTTGCAATCCCCAATTTGCAGGTCGAATCCGGCAATGCCAAGGGGCATTTGCGGATCGGCTGGTTGCGGTCCGTTGCCAATATCTACCACGCTTTTGCCGTCCAGAGCTTTGCGGCGGAAATAGCGCATGCCGCTGGCCGTGACCAAAAGGATTATCTGCTCGAACTGATCGGCAAACCGAGACTGATCGACCCCAATGCAGAGCAGGCAAGCTACAGGAATTACGGTGGCTCGGCCGAAGACTATCCAATCGATACGGGCCGGCTCGCCAACGTTGCCCGGCAAGCTGCCAAAATGGCCGAATGGGGAAGAAAGCTCCCCGATGGCCATGGCCTCGGCATCGCGGTTCACCGGTCCTTTCTGACCTATGTCGCGACTGTGATCGAAGTGAAGGTTGCCGCGGACGGAACTCTGACTATTCCGGGCATTTGGCTCGCGGCGGATGCAGGGACGGTGATCAACCCGCGCCACACAAGAGCGCAAATGGAAGGCGGAACGATCTTTGGCCTGTCCAACGCCCTTTACGGTGAGATAAGCGCCAAGAATGGCGCTGTCGTGCAGGATAATTTCCCGAGCTGGCGAGTCATGCGAATGGGCGAGGCCCCGAAAATTTTCGAAGTCGAAATCATTGCATCCAACAGCCCGCCCGCGGGCGTAGGGGAACCGCCCACGCCGCCTGCAGCGCCAGCACTGGCCAATGCAATTTTCAATGCTACCGGACAGCGTTTCAGGACCCTGCCACTGATGGGACCAAATCGCGACAAGCTGGATATTTCAGCAATCCCGACAAGTTGATTGAGGAGCATTTCATGGCGACGACACTGAATATAAATGGCAAAGATGAAACCGTCACAGCGGCAGCCGGAACGCCCTTGCTCTGGGTGCTTCGCGATCATCTGAAAATGACCGGCACCAAATTCGGGTGCGGGATTGCGCAATGCGGCGCTTGCACCGTCCATGTGGATGGCACCCCGACCCGGGCCTGTATCACGCCGCATGACAGTCTCGACAATGCAAAAATCACAACGATCGAGGGATTGGAAGGAGCCGCAGCCGATGTGATCCGCGATACATGGGTAGAGAATGATGTGCCTCAATGCGGCTATTGCCAATCCGGCCAGATATTGGCTGCCACCGCCCTGCTTAGCGAAATTCCCAGTCCTACGGATGCCGATATTGATGCAGCAATGAGCGGCAATATCTGCCGTTGCGCAACGTATATGAGCATCAGGCGTGCGATCAAGCAGGCAGCGGAAAAACTCTGACCAGGCATCTTTTTGCCGGGCCTATTTTTCGGGCGCCGCGAAATATTTCTACATTTCCTCCATTCTCATTTCCAGCTTGTGGCCTCCTTATACGCTTGAATATGGCGCGGCTCTGGCCATTTGAAGCGAGTAAACCGTGCGTGCCTAAAGGGTAATTTCAGGCATGAGTAAAGACCTTTGAAAATAAAACATTTGAGCGGAAAACCGCTTGCCTAGCGCAAGTCGAGCAAAATTTGCCAATGAATCCCCTGCCCATCTTTGGCGTCCATGGGGCACCATTTCCGTTTTAGCGGAAACCGCCCTTGTTCCGAAGACCGGCGGTTAAAGAGGGCCATTAATTCTGCAGCTGCAGCGGTCCTTTGATAAATTTTCACTTTCGCCTTCTGCGGGGCAAGCGTGACGTTGATGAACCGATATTACTTCGAAAACTCGTCAATTATCCTGTCGAGAGCTGTTGCCACCAGGTCAATTTC
>CAJQNR010000095.1 GCA_905479715.1 uncultured Sphingorhabdus sp. | reverse complement strand
ATGATGATCAAGATGCTCGCGCATCCGCTGATCGCCAAAATCCTCCAGAAGCACCAGGCCGTGAGTCAGGTCGCGGGCGAAAATTTGGGGGGCAGCGAAGCCGGAACCGGTCAGATATTCGGCGATGGCGATAAACGGTTTTGGGTCTTCATGCGGTGGCGGTGCATCCATCAGGATCGCCACCCGCTCCCCGTCCTGAACACGGAAATAACGGCGGAAGGATGCGTCCCCTGCCACCGGCGAAATCCGGGCGCCGGCCCATCCGTTTTCCTTCAAAAAATCTGCCGCTGCTGCGGGCGGTATCATGTCAGTGGCCATCGATCTTTCCAAGCGTCCCCGGCAGTCCAAGTCAACCGACGATTGCCGTCCTGCGTTATTTCGAGTTCAATTTTCAGTGCGTCATCCCAGAAGCGGTCGGGCATCCGATCGGGCCATTCAACGATCATCGCGCCATCCTCGAGCACGTCCTCCAGACCGAGTTCCTGAATTTCTTCCGGATATTCAATCCGGTAGAGATCGACATGGGCAACAGGAATTCTGGTTTCCGGCGGTTCATATTGCTGGACGATCGCAAAGGTCGGACTGGGTACTTCCGCGTCGTAGCCCAACCCTGCCAATATCCCTCTCGCCAATGTGGTCTTGCCGGCACCCAATGTTCCGTTCAGGGCCAGCTTGTCTCCCGTGCGCAGCAAGCCACCCAGTTTGCGACCGACATCGAGGGTCGCCTGTTCGTCCTTTAGCAACAGCATTTTATCATTGCCTCGGCAGGCGCATGGTGACCAGCGTTCCCTGCCCCGGTTCAGACGTCAGGGTCAGTTCACCGCCATGTGCCAGAACCAGCTGCCGTGCCAGGGGAAGACCCAGCCCCCCCGATTTGTCATTTGTTTTTTGATCACGCGAACGCGCAAAACTGTCAAAGGCCTTTGACTGCTGACCGGCGGTCATCCCGGGACCATCGTCGGAAATATGGATGACAGCCTGCTTTACATTTCCCGATCCATGGATGAGCACCCGGCCGCCATCACCGGTATATTTGATCGCATTGTCGACAATTTGGGAGATCGCCTGACTGAGCCGTTTCCTGTCCGCCATCGCCGACCCGAGTGTCGCATCAAGCTGCATTTCGACGTCTATTTTTTTGGCTTTTGCGTCGTCGGAGAAATGACCGACGACCTCCTCGATCAACTTGTTGAGATTGACCTTGTCCTTGGCGATGGGCAGAGCGCCCGCTTCGCTTTGACTGAGGTCGAGGACATTGTCGATCTGGGTTCCCAGACGTTTGACCGACTGCATGATGGCACGGACATATTCATGCCCCTGGTCGGTCAGCGGTCCGGCAATACCCTGATCCAGAAGTTCCGCAAATCCACCAATTGACGTGAGCGGTGTCCGGAATTCATAACTCATGTTGGACAGGAAACTGCCCTTTATCGAATCGGCTTCCACCAATGCTTCATTACGCTCGCGCAGCGCCTGTTCGATCCGGTAACTGTCCGAAATGTCGAGCATGGTAAACAGTGCATTGCCGTCAGGCAGCGGAATGGCAGCAAATTCGAATCGTCGTCCGTCGGCAAAATTGATCCGTCCGCCTCTTTGCTTGCGTTCGGTCGTCGCACTGCGCACCATTTCGCGGACTTCCGAAATCCGGGCGGGCTGTCTCAATTGCTGTGCCATTTTCTGCATCAGCAAATCCACCCGCGGATGCTTGCCGAGATCCTCTTCGTCGAGCCCCCAGTTGCTGGCAAATTGATGGTTCCAGATATTCAGTTTTCCATCGGCGGCAAAAACGGCGAGAGATTCGAACAGATTGTCAAACGTCGCAGTCCTTACCCGCAGCAGAGTGTCACGGGCGCTTGCCAGTTGCACCTGTTCGGTCCGGTCTTCAAAAATGACCAGCAACCCGCCATCCGGGGTCGGGTTTGCCAGCACCCGGAGGTGCGTGCCGTCGGCCAGAAGCCAGTTCTCTTCAACCCCGTTGGTGGACTGGAACCAGCCGGTTCGTTCTTCGCGCCATTCCGGGAAATCACGGACTTCCGGAATACGGTTCATTTCGCGCATCCGGTCCAGAACACGCGGAAATTCCGGTCGCTCCGCTATCCATTGCTGGCGCATCGAGAAAATACGCTGGAACGGAAGGTTGCAGAATTTCAGCGACTTGTCGGAATTGAACTGAACAACGCCGGCAGAAATCTTGTCGAGCATGTCGCGCTGTGATTCACCAAAACGGCGCTGCTCCCGCCGCGCGTCTTCCAGTTCCTGGATATCGATCGCATAGCCGGCGATACCGGATTTACCGAGCGGCACATCAACCACCTGGGTCATGCGTCGTTCGCCGCCGATCGTCGTCGCGACAATCCGTTCCAACGGCTCGCCTCGCTCTTTCGCCCTTGCAGCGGCATCAACAGGACTGAACCCGTCGATAGTTTCCACCAACTCGACCCCGTCGGCGATCACCTGCGCGCCGTCTTCGGCATCGACGGCGGCCACATAGGCACTGTTGACCAATGTCAGGCGCAGATCGGGGGAACGGTGCCACATCGGAACCGGGGCTGCCTCGATCAAGGCGGAGAGCGCATCAAATGCCGCGCGCGCCGCTTCATTTTCATCGCGCAGCCTTTCGATCTGACTCTCGCTCTCGGTGGCGTCAAAAACCCAAAGCAGCGCGCTGCCATTGGGCGCGATTTTCTGGTCTGCCAGTCCGCCGCGGATCAGCAGCGCCTTGTCCGATCCGGCAACCTTTATTGCGCGAACGAAGCTGCTCCCGGTTTTTTGGGCGAGATTGACGTCCTGCATCAGATCTTCGAGATCTTGCCGGCTCATGCCCCGGGTATCTTCGTGCAATTCCGAAATATGCGTCGGCAAATGATCGAAACCGAGCCAGTGCATCAGCCGCTGCGATGCCTCCAGCTTGCCATCGGATCGAACCAGCAAAGGCAAAGCGGGGGAGGTTTCGAGTAATCGGCCAAGCCTTCCCGACTGACGCAAGGTAACATCGGCCTTTTTCTTCATCGCCAGGCCGGTCCATATTGCCCAAGCGGCAGCCCCCAGCCAGGCAGCGAGAATAAGGCCCAAAATTACAGCAGTGAGATCCGGGACGTTCGTCATTGACCCTTGCGATTAGACGGATAGTTAACCTACGAAAACCCCTATTCTTTATGACTTGGAAATGTACCGCTTGCTAAGCTATTCTCGGCATCCCAATAAAGCGGAGAGTAGCCATGCCGATAGACGAAAGCCGGATCTTCAAACCGATCAATATCGCACTGTTGACCGTTTCCGATACGCGCACGCCAAAAGAGGATAGTTCGGGCGACATATTGGCCGAACGGATCGAGAAAAAAGGCCATATACTTATCGATCGAAAATTGCTGCGGGATGACAAATCGGTTCTGGTGGCCCAATTGCATCAATGGATCGATAATGAAGAGGTGGACGTTATCATCACCACAGGCGGGACCGGTCTGACCGGCAGGGATATTACGCCGGAAGCGCTCAATGCCGTAAAGGACAAGGATATTCCCGGTTTCGGGGAATTGTTCCGCTATCTGAGTATCGAGAAAATAGGCACGTCGACGGTGCAATCCCGGGCCTGCGGGGTGGTTGCGCGCGGCACATATATCTTTGCGTTACCCGGCTCCAATGGCGCCGTCAAAGACGGCTGGGACGGCATATTGGATAGCCAGCTTGATAGCCGTCACCGTCCCTGCAACTTTGTCGAGCTGATTCCGAGACTGCTTGAAAAATAGGGATTCAATTGCTTTGTTCTTTTTATGTTCTCATAGTATGAACAGCAAATGCGTCCGAAAAACCAGACATATCCCGAATCCCGGAAAGGCCGGGGTGCACCAACCAACGCGGTATCGCAGCGATTCAACCTCCATGATCGCGAGATGGACGGCGACTGGCTGGATGAAAAAGACATTATCGGGGACAGCGCCGCGAAGCTGAGGACGACGGTCACGACCGAATTCCCGAAATCGATCATCAACTACAATATATCGCCCGACCTTCCGTTCGATCGTTCGATAAATGCCTATCGCGGATGCGAACACGGCTGCATCTATTGCTATGCGCGCCCGACCCACGCCTATCATGACCTGTCACCCGGGCTGGATTTTGAAAGCAAGCTTTTCGCCAAACCGAACGCAGCCGATTTGCTCCGCCAGACATTTGCGAAGCCGAAATACCAGCCGGCGAGCATAGCCCTTGGCACCAACACCGATCCATACCAGCCGATCGAAAAACGCTACCGGATCACCCGGCAGATATTGGAGGTGCTGCTCGAAACGCTGCATCCTGTCGCAATCACCACCAAATCCAATCGCGTGGTCGAGGATATTGATTTATTGGCTCAGCTGGCGGCTCGACAACTGACGGCGGTAGCCATTTCCGTCACCACGCTCGATCCGCAGACCGCCCGCTTGCTGGAGCCCAGAGCGCCCGCTCCGGCGCGGCGGCTGGAGGCGGTTATGAAGCTGAGCGAGGCGGGCATTTATGTGCACGTCAATATCGCCCCGGTCGTACCCGGCATTACCGACCATGAAATAGAAGCGATTGTCGCGGCCGCAGCAGATCACGGTGCCAGAAGCATTTCCTTCATACCGATGCGGCTTCCGCACGAGGTCGCGCCGTTGTTCGAACAATGGCTTGAAGCATATTATCCGGAGCGCAGGTCAAAGGTGATGAGCATCATCCGGCAAATGCGCGGCGGCAAGCGCAACGATCCCGGCTTTCACAGCCGTATGCGTGGCCAGGGGCCGTGGGCCGACCTCATCCGTACCCGGATCGGCGTTGCGTCGCGCAAAGCCGGGTTGAACAAGAGCAAAATCAGTCTCAGAACCGATCTTTTCCGGCGCCCGGTGATCAGCGGCAGTCAGCTGGAGCTCTTCTAGGCGTCAGCCAGACTCTTCAGCTTATAATCCCTATATTCGTCGCGAATTGCCCGTTTGAGGATTTTCCCGGTAGCGGTGTGCGGCAATTCATCGACAAATTTGACTTCATCGGGCAGCCACCATTTGGCGACCTTGTCTTCCAGATAAGCCATCACCTCGGCTTCCGAAACATTGCTGTCCGGTTTGCGCACGATCAACAGCAAGGGCCGCTCGTCCCATTTGGGATGATATACGCCAACCGCCGCCGCCTCGGCGACTCCGGCGCAACCGACGGCAGCGTTTTCCAGCTCTATCGAACTGATCCACTCACCACCGGACTTGATCACATCCTTGGCCCGATCAGTGATCTGCATCGTGCCATCGGGCTGTAGCAGCGCCACGTCGCCGGTATCAAACCAGCCATCATCCTCGACGGCATCCTCGTCCGCACGATAATAGCGCTTGATAATCCACGGCCCGCGGACTTCGAGCGTACCACTGGTCTTGCCATCACGCGGCGCGACGTTGCCATCCTCGTCGATCACGCGCAATTCCACGCCAAAAGGTGGCCGGCCCTGCTTGCAAATAACATCAACCTGGGCGTCAAAGTCGAGCTCATCCCAATTGGCCGGAAGCGCGCCCGTCGTGCCAATCGGTGAAGTTTCGGTCATGCCCCAGGCATGGGCGACGCGGATATTGTTTTTCATCAGTCGTTCGATCATCGACCGGGGACAGGCCGAGCCGCCGATCACGACAACGCCCAATTTGCCATAATCGCCGCCGTTGCTGTCCATGTCGGCAAACATGGAGAGCCAGACCGTCGGCACGCCGGCACTGTGCGTCACGCCTTCTTCGCGGATCAATTTCCACAGGACAGACGCCTCGTTGCTGGCCGAAAAGACCATTTTTGCTCCGACCACCGCACAAGCGAAGGGCAGGCCCCACGCATTGGCATGGAACATGGGGACAACCGGCAACATGACCGAGCGGGTCGCAAGATCCATGACATCGGGCTGCACCTCGGTGATGGCATGCAGGACGTTCGAACGATGCTCGTACAATACGCCCTTCGGATTGCCGGTGGTGCCGCTGGTGTAGCACAGACCGCACGCGTCATTTTCATCGACATCGACCCATTCGAAGTCGCCATCTTCCGCGTCCAGCAATTCGCGAAAAGTGGGATAGTCGCCCTTTTCCCCGTCGAACTGGATATAATGTTCAACCGTTTTCAGCTGTGGCTTGAGCATTTCGACGATCGGTTCGAACATCTTGTCGAACAGGAGCACCCGATCTTCCGCATGATTGATGATATAGACCAGCTGTTCCTCGAATAGCCGTGGATTGACGGTATGAAGAACGCCGCCGATACCCGCCGATCCATACCAGCTGATCAGATGGTGGGCATGGTTCATCGCAAGGGTTGCGATCCGGTCCCCTTTTTTCATCCCGAGGCGCTGCATTGCCTGAGAAAATTTGCGTGAATCCAGACCGATTCCAGCCCAGTTTGTGCGCGAAATATTTCCGTCCGCCCAATAGCTGACAATCTCGCGGGTGCCATGTTCCCGCGCAGCATGATCGATCAGATTGGTTATCTTGAGCGAAGTCGCTTGCATTGCACCGGCCATATAGTCTCTCCCTACATTTATATTTGGCTGGTTTCTGGTATGTTTAATACTAGCTGACAAGCCTTAATTTGGGCTTGGCCACCCTCATGGGTCTAGCCGGTCCCAATCGGACGTTCGTGATCCCGTCAACCCGTTCCAGCATATCCGCGGTTTCTGCGTCCAGCCGAAAGGAACGACCGAGACATACTTTCACCGGATCCCCGTCGGGTCCAGCCATGGTCGCGACCAATTCACTATGTCCACCAACAAGGGGAGCGACGAGATTGGTCAGTTCATGCAATCCGGCAATATCCTCAACTTCCAGCTCCATGCAGGTTCTGGTGGTTTTTTCCAAACCTTCCAGAGGCTGGGCCCGTTTGATCGCGACGCGCGGATTTTCATCATCGGACTGCTGGTCAAGTTCGACATTGAGCAAGGCACAACCGCCCTGATCCGCGAGTTCGGCCAAAATCTTGCACTGATCTTCGTCAAAGCAGCTGGCGGAGAACTGCCCACTGCTGTCGGACAGGTCCCCGAGGACAAAGCGCTTTCCTCTACGGCTGTCGCGCCAGCGGACTTTCTCTATCAACGCAGCCATGACCGCCGGCTTGCGTACCCCTTCCCCAATCGGACCTTCGCTGCACAAAGCGGCATAGGTCAGTGCGCCCAGAGACGTCGTTACCGCCTGAAACTGGGATACGGGATGGGCCGAAAAATAAAAACCGAACGCATCGCGCTCGTGGACCATGATTTGGTTGAGCGACCAGTTGCTGTCCTCGGGCAATCTGATCGCCTGCATCTCGCCGCCGGCACTGCCTTCACCGAAGAGACCACCCTGACCGCTTTCGCGTGCATCGGCGGCGCTGTTGGCGACCGACAATATCATATCTGCGCCGTCATAAATCGCCGCGCGATTGGGTTCCAGTTCGTCAAACGCCCCAGCCGACGCAAGGCTTTCCAACTGCCGCTTGTTGAGACCATGCGGATCGATTCTATTGGCAAAATCCTCGATGGAGGAAAAAGGTCCCGCCTCGGCCCGCTCGGCCACGACCGCCTGCATGGCCTTTTCCCCCACGTTTTTCAGACCGGCCAGCGCGTAGCGGACGGCAAGGAGACCATCCTCCTGTTCTTCTACGGAAAAATTGGGACGGCTCTTGTTGATAGCCGGTTGCACGATTGCATATCCCAACCGCTTCATATCATCGACAAAGATGCTGAGCTTGTCGGACTGATGCATATCGAAACACATGGAGGCCGCATAAAATTCATGCGGGTAATGTGCTTTCAGCCATGCGGTTTGATAAGCGAGCAACGCATAGGCCGCCGCGTGGCTTTTGTTGAAACCATAGCCCGCGAACTTGTCGATCAAGTCGAACAGTTCATTGGCCTGCTCGCTGTTCAGGCCATTTTCCGCGGCACCCGTCACAAATCTTTTTCGCTGGACGTCCATTTCCGCCTGGATTTTCTTACCCATGGCGCGCCGCAGCAAATCTGCTTCACCGAGTGAATAGCCGGCAATGATCTGCGCGGCCTGCATCACCTGTTCCTGATAGACAAAAATTCCGTAGGTCTCTTTCAGGATGCCTTCGAGCAACGGATGCGGATAGGCAATTTCGGCACGATCGTTCTTACGGTCGCCGAACAGCGGAATATTGTCCATCGGACCAGGCCGATACAAAGACACCAGTGCAATAATATCTCCGAAATTGGTGGGCTTCACAGCGGCGAGAGTGCGCCGCATCCCTTCCGATTCAAGCTGGAACACACCCACGGTGTCGCCGCGCTGGAGCAGTTCAAAGACCTTTTCGTCTTCCCAGCTCAATCCATCCAGATTGACGTCTATCCCGCGTTCGGCAAGCAGCTGGACCGCCTTTTTCAGGACCGACAGCGTTTTGAGCCCCAAAAAGTCGAATTTCACCAGACCGGCTTTTTCGACAAATTTCATGTCAAACTGGGTTACCGGCAGATCGGAACGCGGATCGCGGTAAAGCGGCACCAGTTGGTCGAGCGGACGATCGCCGATCACGACACCCGCAGCATGGGTAGAGCTGTGACGCGGCAGGCCCTCGAGCTGCATCGCCAGATCGAACAGCCGCTTCACATCCGACTGCTTATATTCCTGTGCCAGTTCCGAAATGCCGTTGAGCGACCGTTTCAAATCCCAGGGATCGGTCGGATGGTTGGGCACCAATTTGGTCAACCGGTCGACTTGCCCATATGGCATTTGCAATACCCGGCCGACGTCACGCAGCACAGCCCGGGCCTTCAGCTTTCCGAAGGTGATGATCTGGGCAACCTGCCGGTCACCGTATTTTTCCTGGACGTAGCGAATGACCTCGCCGCGCCGCGTTTCGCAGAAATCGATATCGAAATCCGGCATGGAGACACGTTCCGGATTGAGGAAACGTTCGAACAGCAGTCCCAGTTTGATCGGATCAAGATCGGTGATGGTCAATGCCCAGGCAACGACCGAGCCTGCACCCGAACCACGCCCCGGTCCAACCGGAATATCGTGATCCTTTGCCCATTTGATAAAATCGGCAACGATCAGGAAATAGCCCGGGAACCCCATGTTGACGATGACTTCAAGTTCGAATTCCAGCCGGTCGAAATAGCTTTTCCGTTCGGCTTCATCGGCAAGATCGATGGCAGCCAGTCGTGCTTCGAGTCCGGCGGTGGCATCGCGCCGCAGCTGCTCTATCTCCCCCGCCAGATCACCGGCGAGGCTGGGCAAAATCGGATCTCTCTTGGGCGGAGAAAATGCACAGCGTTGCGCAACCACCACCGTGTTCTCCAACGCTTCGGGAATATCCGCAAACAGCTCTTCCATCACCAGCGAACTTTTCATCCATAGATGTTTGGATGGCTTTTCCCGGTCGTCATTTTCAACATAGGCGGATTGAGCGATACATTTCATCGCGTCATGGGCCTCGTGGAAATTGGGTTCGGAAAAACAGCTGGGGTTGGTTGCGACCAGCGGAACATCGCGATCGAGGGCCAGCTTGATCAATCCCGCTTCGGCAGCCATTTCGACCGGATCTTCACGGCGCGACAATTCTATATAGAGCCGATCCGGAAAATATTGCTGCAACATCGCCAGATAATTCTCGGCTTCCGCTTGCTGTTCTTCCGCGATCAATCGCGCCAGCGCGCCTTCACCGCCACCGGTCAAGGCAAGCAGGCCTGCGCTGTGACTGGCCAATATGTCCATTCCAACATGGGCTTCGAGTTCGCTCGGGCGATCCAGATGGGACGCGGAAACCAGCTTGCAGAGATTTTCATATCCCTCTGCATCCTGTGCATAGAGCGCGAGCCAATCGAGGACCGGCTTGTCCTTCTCCGCGCTCCCCGGTCGTGCCACTCTCAGGAAGCAGCCGATGATCGGCTGGATACCCTGGGCACGACATCCGTCATCAAAAGCCATCGAAGCGAAGAGACCGATACGGTCACAAAGCGCAACCGCCGGAAAACCACGCTCTTTGGCAGCCGCACCAATGGCTGCCGGCTCCATCGCACCATCCAGAATCGTATAGGCCGAAAAGGCGCGAAGATGGACGAAAGGAATATGAGCCATGATGTCAGACTAACGCGGCAATATGGTTTTGCCTATGCTGTCGATGATGATCGACTGAACTATCGACCATTTGTCCACAGCTATTTGACTATCCTTGGCCGCGACGCTGTCTGCCGCTTATCTCAAGCCATTCCGGCCCATGCCTGCGGGCCTTATCCTGTTGAAAATCTGACTCTAGAGAAGCGCTTCAATCTCGCTTTTCAGCTGCTCGGGCTTCACCGCCGGGCCGTATCGCGCAACGACATTGCCTTCCCGGTCAACCAGAAATTTTGTGAAATTCCATTTGATCCGGGACCCCAGAAGGCCTGATTTTTCAGACTTCAAATATTTCCAGAGTGGATCGGCATCCTCGCCATTAACGTCAATCTTCCCCATCAAAGGGAAGCTCACATCATAATTGAGTGAACAGAAATTCTTGATTTCCTCGGCATCGCCGGGCTCCTGATGGCCAAATTGATTGCACGGAAAAGCCAGTATTTCGAGGCCCTTGTCCTTATATTCCTGGTGAAGTTTTTCGAGCCCTTCATATTGCGGCGTGAACCCGCATTTCGAGGCGGTGTTGACGATCAAAAGCACCTTGCCCTTGTGCGCGGACAGGTCCTCCATCGAACCATCTGCTGCTTTCACCTGAAATTCAGTAACCGTCATATGCGCCCCGCATTGTTTGATTATTATTCTATTTTTATCGTTTTACTTGACCTTCAGATCGATAATTGCACCAGAAAAGTCAAAGCCATTCTGGTTTGGAATTGAAAAGACTAGGTTAATATGCCGTCGTGGAGGCGAACAACCCGATCCATTTTGGCAGCAAGACGCTCATTATGCGTCGCGATCAGAGCCGCGCTGCCTTCCTGACGCACCAGACTGATAAACTCCGCGAGAACCAGATCGGCGGTCGCTTCGTCAAGATTGCCGGTGGGTTCGTCTGCCAGCACCAGTTTCGGCGCATTGGCCAGCGCACGGGCGACTGCCACCCGCTGCTGTTCACCGCCAGACAATTTGCTCGGCGTATGATTCAACCGGTCGCCCAGCCCGAGACTGCGCAGGAGTGTTTCCGCTCTCTGTTCAGCCACATTCTGAGCGACACCCGCGATCAGTTGCGGCATCACGACATTTTCCAATGCGGAAAAATCGGGCAGCAAATGGTGAAACTGGTACACAAACCCCAGCAAATCCCGCCTGATCCGCGTGTGACCGCTGGCGGGCAATTGTGCTGTTTCCTCGCCATCCAATTTGATCGACCCTTCAAATCCTCCTTCGAGTAATCCGACCGCCTGCAACAGTGTCGATTTCCCCGAACCGGACGGACCGACAAGCGCAACAATTTCATTGGCGTTAATGTCGAGGTCCACGCCGCGAAGCACTTCTATTTCGACGTCCCCCTGGACGAAGCTGCGCCGAACATTGCGCAATTCGACCGTTTTGCGATTGACGAGATCATTCATATCTGAGCACCTGAACCGGATCGGTACTGGCCGCCTTATAGGCCGGATAAAGCGTGGCCAGAAAACTGAACAACAGCGCCAGTCCAGCTATGCCGACGACCTCCATCGGGTCTGTTCGGGCCGGAAGCTCGGTCAGAAAGCGGATCGACGGATCCCACAGATTCTGTCCGGTAATCATCTGGACAAAATTGATCACATTCTGACGGAAATGGATTGCAATCAGTCCGAGAACAATACCCGCAGCGATACCGAGCATCCCGATCGAAGTGCCCACCGTCACGAAAATCCGCAGCAGCGATGCCCGCGAAGCCCCCATCGTGCGCAGGATCGCGATGTCCCGGGTTTTTGCCCGCACAAGCATGATCAGCGACGACAAGATATTGAAAACGGCAACCAGGATGATGATCGAGAGGATCACGAACATCACCACGCGTTCGACCTGCAGCGTTTCGAACAGGGAGGCGTTCATAGTCTGCCAGTCGGTGATAACCCCCCGATCGGCGACCTTTGGTATCAGGGGCGCAATGATTTCCGCGACATTATCGGCATCATTGGTCTTGATTTCGATCATCCCGATCTGATCGCCGAGCAGGAGCAACGTTTGAGCATCTTCCATCGGCATGATGACAAAGGCCTTGTCATAATCATAGACGCCCACTTCGAAAATTGCCGCCACTTCATAGGAAATCTCTCGCGGTACTGTGCCAAAGGGTGTCGAGCGGCCCTGCGGATTGATGATCGTGATCCGGCTACCGACCTGCGCACCCAGTGTCGTCGCCAGACGACTGCCAATACCGACCCGTCCCGCTCCCGGCTCCAGCTGCGCCAGATCACCGGCTATGGTTTTTCCGTCCAGTGTTTCATTGTTCAATATGTCTGAAACCAGCATCCCCCGGACAAGCACAGCCTCAACCCGTCCATTAAATGTGGTCAACAGCGGCTGCTCGATCAACGGTGATGCGGAAACGACACCTTCGGTCTGGCGTGTTTCCTCCAGCAAGTCCCGCCAGCCGGGCAAACGGCCGCCATAGCCCTGGATAACGGCATGGCCATTGAGACCAACGATCTTGTCAAATAATTCTGCGCGAAAACCGTTCATGACGCTCATCACGACGATCAGCGCCGCGACGCCCAGCATGACCGCGACCAGACTGATACTGGCAACGAGAAAAATAAATCCCTCTCCCTTGCCGGGCAACAAATAGCGTTTTGCGATTACCCATTCATACCGGGATAGGAGCATGATTTTCGATGACTTCCTTGGATCAGGTTCCCTCCGCCTTTACGGTCGCCGGTCCGCGCAAGCAAGTCTCATGGTTGACATTCTGCTGTTGCCGATATGACACAAGCGGGCATTAATCTTCCGAAACTCCCAAATTTATCATGACAAATTTAAGTCAGTCGATCAGAGATGGAAACAGAATCAAACATCTCGATTAACGGGTCATGGTTCAGGGATCCTTTCAGGTTCCGCCAAATGTTGGGGGACATGCGGCGTTGAATATGAAGGGAAAACAGGGGGCGAATTAATTCGTCACCATTTTCGCCCGGGTGCTTTTCAGCATCCGGGCGTTTTTTCTCTCCATAAAGTTTCCAAACTACTGGTTTTCCCTGCTTTTCTTCCTCTTGAAATTTCGCAATCTGATCATATCTTGGTGGTGTGAAATGCCTTTTGGGTTTCACGCCAACGAACCGGATGCCGCATTTGCGGGTCCTGATTTACATTGCTCAATTTAAGAGGATATAGATATGAATCGTTTTGACTTTACCCCCTATCGCCGTTCGACCGTAGGTTTCGACCGGCTGTTCGACCTTCTTGAAAATAACGCCCGCGCGCAGCAATCCGAGAATTACCCGCCGTTCAACATCGAACGCAGCGGTGAAGATCATTACCGGATTACGCTGGCCGTCGCCGGTTTCAAGGATGACGAAATCGAAATTACTGCCCAGCAAAATCTGTTGCTCGTCACCGGCAATAAAAATACCGATGAAAACGAAGGCAAGCAATTCCTCCATATGGGCATCGCCAATCGCAGCTTTGAACGGCGGTTTGAACTCGCCGACTTCGTGCGGGTCGATCACGCGGCGCTTGCAGATGGCCTTCTGACCATCGATCTCGTCCGCGAAATCCCCGAAGCGATGCGGCCACAGAAGATCGCCATCAACAAGGCGGACAATGTCACCAAAATCGCGCACAAGCAGAAAAAGAAAGAAGACAAGGCAGCATAAGCTGACTTTCTTCAGTGATCCATCGGGCAGCCAGAGCGATCTGGCTGCCTTTTTTTGATCAACGGTAAAATGAAATGGGGCAGCCGGATGAGGATCCGACTGCCCCTGACACCCGCTTGGTGTCACTCTTGACGATCATTAGCCCGGGTCGCAAATGGCCAATTTCCGTCAAGAATCTGCTTCGGCAATATGGGAGAGCATCGCATGATCCATTATCCGGACCTTTCCGCTCTCCACTGCCACAATCCCGCTTTCCGACCAGGATGACAGTTGCCGATTAATATGTTCACGCGACATCCCGGCAAAGTTTCCGAGTTCGCTCTGGCTCAAGTCCAGCTTCAGTCGCCCTTCTTCCGCTCCGACGACCGAAAGCCGCAACAGATAACGCGCAAGACGCGGTCCGGAGGTATAAGCGCGATCGCCTTCGATCATGCTGTTCGCCATCCGGATACGGCTCGCCATCACTTTCAGCAGCCGCAGCGCCATATTCTTGTGTTTGCCCAGAATCTCCTCAAAAGCTTCGCGCGTGATCGAAAGTGCCGATGTCGGCTCGATCGCGGTCACACTGGCGGTCCGTTCTCCACCATCCAGCAGCGCGATTTCACCCAGCACCTGACCCGCTTCCGCATAGTCAAGGATGACTTCATGCCCATTGCTGGCAATCATACTGGTCCGCGCATTGCCCGATAATAATATCAGGAGCGAGTTCCCAGGATCGCCTTGCATAATCAATTCGTCCCCCTTTTTATATTGCACAAAATGTCCACGCAATATCAGGTCAGCCAGTTCAGCTTCATCACAATCGGCAAACAGGCTATGCTCTGCCAATATATTTGCCAGTTCTTCGGCTTTCACTATTACAAATCCCTCAGCGCCGCTTGGAAATGTTCCCTAACGCCTCTTTGCGGCATGCGTGTGACAATAGTCACATTTGGTAGAATGGATTGGATAAATTCGACATTCGACCAAAACTCGCAGGTTTACTGGAACTTGGCGCTTAAACGAGGCGGCTTTGCTGCAAGGCTGCGGCGATGAAAGACGCAAAGAGAGGATGTGGATCAAACGGCTTGCTTTTCAGCTCTGGATGAAACTGGACACCCACGAACCAGCTGTGATCGGGGCGTTCCACGATTTCCGGAAGCTCGCCGTCGGGTGACATGCCCGAGAAGATCAGGCCGGTCTTTTCCAGACGGTCAACATAGCCCTTGTTCACCTCATAGCGATGCCGGTGGCGTTCGCTGATTTCCTGACTGCCGTAAATTTCGCTGATTTTCGAGCCTTTCTGCAAAACCGCGTCATAGGCCCCCAGTCGCATCGTGCCCCCGAGATCGCCGCCCGCTTCGCGCTTCTGCAGCCCTTCTTCGGTCATCCATTCGGTGATCAGACCAACGACCGGCTCATCGGTTTCACCAAATTCGGTGGTTGATGCCGCACTGATTCCCGCGAGGTTACGCGCCGCCTCGACACAGGCCATTTGCATGCCAAGACAGATACCAAAGAATGGGATATTATTTTCGCGGGCAAATTTGACCGATCCGATTTTGCCTTCGCTGCCGCGTTCACCGAAGCCGCCAGGCACCAGTATCGCGTGCAAGGGTTCGAGTTTCGCCGCGAGATCTTCATCATTTTCGAAAAGCTCCGCGTCCAGCCAGCGAACCTGTACCTTCACCCGATTCGCCAGACCGCCATGGAACAGCGCTTCCTGGAGCGATTTA
>CAJQNR010000094.1 GCA_905479715.1 uncultured Sphingorhabdus sp. | reverse complement strand
AGCAAAAACAAGGTCTGGCTGGCGAGCGCCGGCCTGTTGACGGTCGGCCTGATCATCGGCGGCTACTTGCTGGGAAACGGCCTGCTGCGCGCCAAAATGGCGGACCGCAGCGTCACCGTGCGCGGCCTTGCCGAACGCGAGGTGACTGCCGACCTTGCCACATGGACTATCGCCTACAGCGCCCAGTCGACCGACCTGCAAAGCGCGCAGATTGATATTGACCGTGACACCGATGCGATCACCGCCTTTTTCAAGGAACTTGGTTTCAAGGCGGACGCGCTCAAACCGACCGGGGCCAATGTCAATCAATATAGCAACAACGGCATCCCCCAATATACCATCCGTCAGCGGCTCAGCCTGCGCACCAATGATATCGAAAAAGCGCAGGCCGCCGTCGCCCGGCAATTCGATCTGGTCCGCCGGGGCGTGGTGCTCGAAGACGGGTCCGGAATGAGCTACACGTTCACCAAACTCGACGAGATCAAACCCGAAATGGTCGCCGAGGCGACCAAGGACGCGCGCAAGTCGGCAGAACAATTTGCCCAGGACAGCGGCACCGATGTCGGCGGGATCAAATCCGCCACGCAGGGCTATTTCAGCATCAACAGCCGCGACGGTGATGGCGGCGGCTATGGCATGACCGACACGCCGTATAAAAAGGTCAGGGTCGTGACGACGGTGAATTTCTATCTCGACTAGATGGATGATCCGGGGCGATCACTGACAGCATCGGGCCATGACAAAATCGGGATCGCCTCGATCACCGCTCGGCCCCTTGCTCCGGGACTGAAAATTATTCCGTTACGCTGGCCGCCATCTGCTCAAGATAGCGGCTGGCCGCTTTGGCGGAAGGACTGTCCGGCCCAAATTTGATCGCTTGCTCCCAGTTGCTCCTGGCATTCACCATATCGCCGGCCTGATAGGCGATATTCCCCGCTTCCAGCGCGATGGCGGGGTCGGTTGCGACGAGCTTTGCGGCCGCCGCAATATCCGACTTGGCGCGTTCCAGATCTCCCATCCGCCGGGCCAGCGTCGCCGACAGCAGCCAGCCGAGCGGGTCTTCCGGGACAAGCTGATGGACCGCAACAAATTGCTGCTTCGCGTCTTCATATCGATCCAGCGCGACATAGACACGCGCCAGATCAAGATGCACCTCCCCCTTCAGCATTCCTTCAAGCGTGTTTAGCGCCAGTGCCGTCTCAAAATATTTCAGGGCGTCCGGCTGATTGCCACTGGCAAAGGCCGCGTTGCCGGCCTGTGTCCAAAAATTTGCAGCCCGTTCGTCTCCCGCCGCTTGCGCACGTTCTGCCGACTGGACAAATTCCGGAATCGCCTTTGCCCAGTCTTCCTGTGTCGCATAGGCGAAACCCAGACAATTTCGGGCAAGATATCCGCCGCCCTCAATTTGCCACTTGTTGGCGACGAGCAATCCGTTTGCAGGATCATCCTCAGCCTGGTCAAGGCACTGGTTAAACCGGATTTCGATCGGATCCTTCACCGCGGGAGCCGGGGGATTGACTTGCGCTTCGGACTTGGGCGCCGACGGCCGCAGCACCGGGTCGATAGGAGACCCATAAGGAGTCGCCGATTGGATCAATAATGGCAGGAGTAGCGATGAGATCATGGGCGAAATATCCGTTAGTGGCTTGGGTTAGGAAGTCCGGAACTCACCCCAGTCGCGCCAGGACATCAATCAGCAAGGCAATATCCTGATCCCTGGACAGGCGGTGATCGCCGTCCTTTACCAGATGGACCTGCACATCATCTGAACGGATTTTCTTGGCGATCTCGAGACTATAGGCCCAGGGCACATCACTGTCCTTCTGCCCGTGCAACAGTCGCACCGCACCGTCGAAGGCGATTTCCTTGTGGAGCAGACGGGCGCCATCACCGGACTGCCAGAAGGTCCGTGTTGTGACATAGGGCTCGTCGGAATATTCGCTTTCCTCTTCCAGCTTGCCTTCACGCAGGATCGTCATTTTCTGGTCCTGGGAAAAACCCCAGTCGGTGAAGTCCGGCGCGGCAGCGATGCCGACCAGATTCTTGACCCGCATCGGCCGTGACAATGCGACCAGCAGCATCAGCCAGCCACCCATGGACGATCCGATCAGGGTGATCGAACCCGAGGTCACCTTGTCGATCAGGAACAGCGCGTCATCGCGCCAGTCGATCAGGCTTTGCTCTTCAAATTCACCGCTACTGGCGCCGCATCCGGCATAGTCAAACCGCAGCATCGCCCTGCCCTGCTGTTTCGCCCAGGCGTCGACGGCCACCGCCTTGCCGCCTTCCATGTCCGACATATAGCCGGGCAGGAAAACCAGGGTTGATCCTTTCACACCCGGCTTTGGCGGGGTGTAACAATAAGCGAGTGAGGCGCCGCCGGGACGGTCGCAATATAAAATTTCATCTTCCATGGACTGCGCTCTATGACGCCGCAGCAAAATAGACAATTGCCAAACAGAGGAAGGCAATGATGATCATGCCGATATTGGATAGCAGCGGCGGCTTCGCCCGGGGCAGCAGCGACACCAGTTCGGCGGGAATATCACCCTTGAATCCGAGCTTCCATTTCGGACGGGCCTTGATCCCGTCGTCCAGCCCGAAGACATGGGATTCACCTTCCTTGCCGCGATAGACCAGATCGCCGAAAAAATAGGCTTCGCTGCGCCAAAGCTGCTCAAAAAGGACGAATGTCTTGCCGACCGTCTCGATCCGCACCCGGCGCTTGAGGGCGCTACCTTCGCCAATATGCCACACTGTTCCTTCGTCGCTCATAGCGTCATAATAGGCTAAGTTTCTCTAATAGGCTATGTTTTTCGCATTGCCCCCCTCAACGGCAGGGCGGCTATTGCGACAGGAAGCGTTCGACCGCTTCGGCAAATTTTTCCGGCTGATCAAGCATGATGAAGCGGCGGCTGTCGTCGATGCGCCCGAACTTCGCAGCTTTGGCCTTGGCGAAAACACTCCGGTACAAGGCATCAACCTCCTCTTTCCGCATCCTGGTGGCATCAAACGGGTATAATATCGTCATCGGCAGATTAATATTGTCCAGCGCCCCGCTCATGTCCGTGGTCATGACATCATGGAAATAGGCTGCAACAACCTTCGGATCAGCCGATTGACCCCATATCCTGACCTGCTCCCGGCCAGCAGCAAGCGCCGACATCTCCTGCAAGCGGCGTTCATCCGGCTCGCCGCTATCCTGTGCCGCCAGTTCTTCGCGCATGACGGCAGCCTGCGGCTTGACGATGTCCTCGCTGCTATCCGGTCGGAACAATCCGTCGAACGGTAGGCGATCAATGACCATGATGCGATCGACCTGATGGCCCATATTGAGCGCTATCTTCATCGCAACCAGGCCGCCCATGCTATGGCCGATGATCGCCGGACTTTGGCCGCCGCTGATACGGATGACATAATCATCAATATAGTCGGCCAGATGGAAAGCGTAGCTATCGAGAAGACTGCGGCCCTCCGGCGCCAGCGTTTCGGTCGGTGCCTTGTCGCCAAAGCCCCGCGTCTGGATGGTGTGAACCCTGAACCGGTCCTTCAGCTGCTCACGCGTTTTGTCCCAAACGGCGCGCGGCGTCGACAGGCCGGGGATCAGCAGCACATCCGGCCCTTCCCCTTCGATATAGACGGTGAAATAATCCGCCCCGACCATCTGCGAACCATCGGCAAAATCGCGAATCTCTCCCTCGGCCAGTTCATCGGTCACAGCCTCCTTGACCGCCATCGCGACCGGCTCCGCTCGCGCAACGGCGGGCATGGCGAGGCCCGGACCAGTGGCGAGAAGCGCAGCGATAATCATCGGATATTTCATGGCCTGATCCTCTTTGGTCGCTCAGTCTTTAAGGAAGATTTCCTCGATTGTCATTTCGAACAGATCGGCAATCTTGAAGGCCAGCGGCAGCGACGGATCATATTTGCCGGTCTCAATCGCGTTGACGCTTTGCCGCGAGACCTTGAGGCGTTCGGCCAGATCCGCCTGTGACCAGTCGCGCTCTGCGCGCAATATCTTGAGCCGGTTTTTCATGCGTTGAGCCCGCGCCAGCGATAGAAAAAATATCCCAGACTCCAGCTCCCCATCATAGCCGCAATCAAATCATCGCGCGTGATAGGAGGCAATATCGCAGACCCCATCTCCCAGATCATGTTGACCAATAATGTCGTGACAATCGCGATCACCGCACCATTGGCGACCATCTGAAACATATAGTCATCCAGATGCTTGCGATCGAGCTTGGCGCCAACCGTGGCTATCGCGGAGAGCAGCAGCACGGCTCCGATCAGCAAAGCGACTTTGGGAAAGAGCGGGGGTGGCACAAATTCACGGACATCGCTTTTCAGTCCGCTCATCAACAGCAGCGCCACGCTGGCGGTCAGCATGAACAGAAACAGCCAGTCAGGCTTGATCCATTTCCACATCCGGGGCCAGTTGCCTTTCCGACGTTGCTTTTCCACGACGCTCACATCGCCCCCAGAAACAGGATGACGAGCGCGGCCCACATCGCAATATTTTCATTGGGCGTCATCGCCCGTCCCGAACAGCGTTTCAATTTCATGATCGTTCTCCATCAAGCAACATGGACATTATGTCATGTTTCCTTGACTTATTTGATCGATTCCAATCCAAATGTCAAGCACACATGACATAATGCATAGGATGCTTTCCTGCCCTATTCTGGCGAGCCCCCTGATTTGGTTGACTTGAAACCCCAAAAGTCTAAGTCAAATTCAACCCATTGATGGCTGGTTTTCCAGCCTTCACTGGCCGCAACATTGACAAACTTTGAGATGACCTGAGCCCATGACCGAGATGATCAAAATCACCCTTCCCGACGGTAGCACGCGTGAAGTGGCATCGGGCACTACCCCCGCACAGATTGCAGCCGACATCGGACCCGGCCTTGCCAAGGCCGCGCTGGCGGCAAAGATTGACGGCGAACTGCGCGATATCATGCGGCCGCTGGAGGAAGACACCGAACTGGCCCTGGTCACCTCGCGCGACGAAGAGGATGCGCTGGAACTGGCGCGGCACGACTATGCCCATGTGCTGGCAGAAGCGGTGCAGAATCTCTTCCCCGGCACCCAGATCACCTTTGGTCCCTCGACCGATGACGGCTTCTATTATGACTTCGCCCCTGCCGGCGATCCGTTCACCGACGAGGATCTGCCGAAAATCGAGGAGGAGATGAAACGGATCATCGCCGCCGACAAGCCGCTGCGCCGGGAAGTCTGGGAACGCGACGCCCTGATCGAGCGCTGGAAGAAAGACGGCGAGACGTTCAAGGCCGAATGGGCCGCCGAGCTGCCGGAAGGCGACGAGATAACGGTCTACTGGTCGGGTGACGACTGGATGGACATGTGCCGCGGGCCGCATCTCGCCTCGACCGGCAAGCTTGATCCCAAGGCATTCAAGCTGATGCGCGTGTCGGGCGCCTATTGGCGTGGCGACCAGCGCAATCCGCAATTGTCGCGTATCTACGGTACCGGCTGGCTCAACAAGAAACAGCTCAATGCCCATCTCGTGCGACTCGAGGAAGCGGCCAAGCGCGACCATCGCAAGCTCGGCCAGGAAATGGATCTTTATCATATCCAGTCCGAAGCGCAGGGCAGCATCTTCTGGCACCCCAAGGGCTATGTCATCTGGCAGGCGCTTGAACAATATATGCGCCGCCGCCAGATCGAGGCCGGCTATGAAGAGGTCAAGACGCCGCAACTGATGGACGTGCGCCAGTGGGAGCAATCCGGTCACTGGGGCAAATATTCGGAAAATATGTTTGCCGTTCCCGATGAGGTTCCCGACGCAGAGGGCGACGGACCGGTGGTCACGGGTACCGCCGACATGATGGCGATCAAGCCGATGAACTGCCCCGCCCATGTGCTGGTCTTTCGCCAGGGAATCAAAAGCTACCGCGACCTGCCGATTCGCATGGCCGAATTCGGCTGCTGCCATCGCAACGAGCCGCATGGCGCGCTGCACGGACTGATGCGGGTACGGCAATTTACCCAGGACGATGCGCATATTTTCTGCACGCAGGAGCAACTGGTCGAGGAAGTCGGCCTGTTCTGCGACATGCTGGACCGCGTCTACACGGATCTCGGCTTCGACAATTATGCAATCAAGCTGGCGCTGCGCCCCGAAAAACGGATCGGCAGCGACGAAATGTGGGACTGGTCGGAACAGTCGTTGCGCGATGCGGTCGCGGCTACCGGCCGTGATACCGAGGAATATGGCTGGGAAGAATTGCCCGGCGAAGGCGCTTTCTACGCGCCTAAACTCGAATTCCACCTCACCGACGCGATCGGCCGGACCTGGCAGGTCGGTACGATCCAGACCGACACGGTGCTGCCCGAACGGCTCGAGGCAACCTATGTCGGCGAGGATGGCGAACGCCACCAGCCGATCATGCTGCACCGCGCGATTCTGGGGTCGTTCGAACGGTTTATCGGGATATTGATTGAACATTATGCCGGCAAGCTGCCGCTCTGGCTCGCGCCCACGCAGGCGGTTGTCGCAACCATCGTGACCGATGCCAATCCCTATGCCTTGCAGGTCGTCGAACGGCTGAAAGCCGCCGGCATCCGGGTCGAGGCCGATCTGCGCAACGAAAAGATCAACTATAAGGTGCGCGAGCATTCGGTCGGCAAAGTGCCCAATATTCTGGTCGTCGGCATGCGCGAAGCGGAAGAAGGCAAGGTCGCGTTGCGGCGTCTGGGCCAGAAGGACCAGGAATTCCTGACCCTCGACGAGGTCGTGCCGATGTTGCAGAACGAAGCGCTGCCCCCGGACTTGAAATCACCCACGCAATGACAATATAGGGATTGAAGCTGTGGCATTCTAACCACTGTCTTGATGGCTAATGTATGTTTCGTCATCAAGAAGGCTTTATTCATGTAAACTTTGCGGCTAATGAGCCAGCATAGTCAACCACTCAGGAGTATTTAACATAGCTGCACCACCTCGCCGCCCAACGCCACCCGTCAAAGGTGGCCCGCGATTCAACGATCTTATCAATTCCGACACCGTAAGGGTCATCGACGACAAGGGCGAGAACCTTGGCGTGATGAACACCAGAGAAGCGATAGAACGTGCAGCCGAAGTCGGCCTCGACCTGGTCGAGGTTTCTCCCAACGCACAGCCACCGGTTGCCAAATATCTTGATGTCGGCAAATTCAAATATGAGGCCCAGAAAAAGGCCAATGCCGCGCGCAAGACGCAGAAGGTTCCAGGACGTCAAGGAAATCAAGATGCGTCCGAATATCGACGATCATGATTATGACGTCAAAATGCGCAACGTGAACAAATTCATCGACAATGGCGACAAGGTGAAGGTCACCCTGCGCTTCCGCGGTCGCGAAATGTCGCACCAGCAGCTCGGCATGCAATTGCTGCAGCGGGTGCAGGACGACATGAAGGAAACCGCCAAGGTCGAGGCCTATCCGAAACTGGAAGGCCGACAGATGCTGATGGTACTCAGCCCCAAATAAATCAAATAGGCCCTCGGTGACGAGGGCCTTTTTTTTGATTTGCCCGCTTGCGAGCGATCCGTTCGCGGTTCAGTCCGGCTGGCTGCGCGCCAGCCAGAACATGCCGATCCCCACAACCAACGCCGCGAAGGCGATCATGATTTCAAATTCGTGATTTACCATTATTGCCCTCCTGCTTTTCGGTCCCCGCATTGAGATTAACAATCGAACGCTAACGTAGGGTTAAACCGTTTGGACCGTTGACGCGGGTTTCAGGCAGAGGGCTTGGCGCGATACTGGCGCGGAAAATGCCGCTTCAGATTGGCGAGCTTGGGCGCGTCCCAGCGCACGATATAGCCTTGCCGCGGATGTTTCTTCATGAAATTTTGATGATAGGTCTCGGCCGGATAAAAGTCTTTATAGGCCTCTATCCTGGTCACGATCGGTCGCTTCCAATAGCGGCCCTTCCTGAGCTGCGCGATATAGGCACGGGCCGCCTTGGCTTGCTTGGCATTCATCGGCACCAGCGCGCTGCGATATTGTTTGCCGCGATCCGGCCCCTGCGCATTGAGCATTGTCGGATCGGCAACCACGGAAAAGTAAATCTGCATCAGCTGGTCATAGCTGACCTGACTGGGATCATAGACCACCCGCACCACTTCGGCATGATCGGTCAGGCCTGCACTCACCAGCTTGTAGGTTGCGCTCCGTTCGGTGCCGCCATGATAGCCCGATTTTGCACTGATCACGCCCTTCGTATGTTCAAAAACGCCCTCGACACCCCAGAAACAACCGCCGGCAAAAATGGCAACCGACCGCGTTCCCGTCTCACCGGTTGCGACGCGGGGCGCCGGGATGATTGTGGCTTTTTCTGCCGCATTGGCTTCACCGACAAAGGGCTGCGATGAAGTCCGGTCATCGGGCAACGCCGTTTCCACACCCGCCCAGACCACGCCGAAACAGGCGATGCTGGCGCCAAACATGATGGTCCGGGAGAGAAATGGTCCCATTGGGCTTAGCTGATTATCTGCGATGCAGCGCTAACCGTGGACGACAGATTCTGGCCCATGTCGGAACGCTGCTCTGCGGGCTGCATGAAAAACAGCATCAATGCCCCAGCAAGAAAGCCGCCGCCGAGGCTGTAGGTCAAATCGGACTTCAATATTTTCATCATGGTCTGTTCCTTGGGGTCATCATCAGTTCGAAACGTCCCGCCTGTAGGTTACAGCTGTTAATATAGAATTCCTTTCGCGGCTGTGAACCTGATCACAAGGTCATATTCAGTATGCGAGCAGGAAGATTTTCTATCGGAGCGGAGGGTGTTGTCCACGCGGCCGGCGGAATGGGGGGGGGGTGTTTTGACCTCAGGCGCCGGCCGGGCGCATCCGCGCCCTTGGCTTTCGCGCCATAAGGCGCGGCGGCCGGTCGGCCTTGCCTCGGCTGCGCCTCGGATATAGACCAATCAAGATTGGGAGCGCAGAACCGACGCGAAGCGGAGGCAAGCACAACTGCGCGTCGGGTGATAGCCCGCCCCGTCGGAGGCGTGAGTGAAGCGAACTGCCGCGAGACATGGAAAGCCCCCGGCCGGCGATTGAGGTTTAAGTCAACGCAGCGCAGGCCCGCTGGATGCGTTCGCAGGCTTCGGTCAGCAATTCTTCCGATGTCGCATAGCTGATCCGGAACGCCGGCGAGAGACCGAAGGCCGCGCCATGTACCGCAGCAACCTGCGCTTCGTCCAGAAAATAGGCGATCAGATCTTCGTCCGTGTTGATGACGGCACCCTTGGGCGTGGTCTTGCCCATCAGTTCGCTGGCATCGGGATAGACGTAGAAGGCGCCTTCCGGAGTCGGACATTGCAGGCCCGGCGTGTCGTTGATCATCGATACCACCAGATCGCGGCGTTTCTCGAACGCGGCGTTGCGTTCGACCAGAAATTCCTGCGGCCCGTTCAGTGCGGCTGCCGCTGCTGCCTGTGAAATCGAACTGGGGTTGGAGGTCGACTGCGACTGCAATTTGGCCATTGCCTTGATCAGCCATTCCGGACCGCCGGCATAGCCGATCCGCCAGCCGGTCATCGCATAGGCCTTGGACACGCCGTTGACCGTCAACGTGCGATCAAAGAGACCGGGACAGACCTGCGCGATCGTGGCGAAGGGGAAATCGGCATACCAGATATGCTCGTACATATCGTCGGTCATCACCATGACATTTTCATGCGGCTCTATCACCGCACCCAGGGCCTTCAGCTCTTCCGCGCTATAGGCGGCACCGCTCGGGTTGGACGGCGAATTCAGGATCAGCCATTTGGTCTTTGGCGTGATTGCCGCTTCCAGCTGTTCCGGCGTGATTTTGTAATTCTGATCCGCACCAGCCGCGATAAACACCGGCGTGCCGCCGGCAAAATTGACGATATCGGGATAGCTGACCCAGTAAGGCGCGGGGATGATCACTTCATCGCCCTCGTCCAGCGTCGCTACCAGCGCGTTGAACAAAGTGTGCTTGCCGCCGCTGTTTACGGTGATCTGCTTCGGCGTATAGGTCAGACCGTTGTCGCGCGCGAACTTGTCGACGATCGCCTGCTTCAGCACCGCGGTGCCATCAACCACCGTATAATTGGTCTGGCCGTCCCGAATCGCCTGAATCGCCGCTTCCTTGACAAAGTCGGGCGTGTCGAAATCGGGTTCACCGGCGGACAGGCCGATCACATCGACGCCCTGCCCCTTCAGTTCGGTGACCTTCGCGGACATCGCCAGCGTGGCAGAGGGTTGAATGCGTCCAAGTGCTTTTGAAATGAGGGTCATGGGAGGTCCTGTCGCAAGGAAATAAGGCGACTGCCTAATATCATTGGTGCTGCACTGCAACAGGGAGAATGAGTCAGCTGCGTTTTTTCACAAACTCTGCTCGCAGTACGAGACCTTTTATGCCCTCGTGCTTGCAATCAATCTCCTGATCGTCCCCGGTCAGCCGAATCGACTTGATCAATGTCCCGCGTTTCAGCGTCTGGCCCGCGCCCTTGACCTTGAGATCCTTGATCAGCGTCACCGCGTCGCCGTCGGCCAATATATTACCCACCGCATCAACCACTTCGGGACCCGCCGATTTCGCCGCGGCGTCTTCCGGACTCAGCCATTCGCCCGTTTCTTCATCATAGACGTAATCGCCTGCACCATCACTCATTACAAAGACTCCAATGCTTGTTGCATGTCGGCGATAATATCGTCGATATGTTCGATCCCGACCGATAGCCGCACCACATCCGGTCCGGCACCCGCAGCAATCAGTTCATCCCCCGACAGCTGGCTATGGGTGGTCGAGGCGGGGTGGATGATCAGCGAGCGCGTATCGCCGATATTGGCGAGATGGCTGAACAGTTTGACCGCAGAGACCAGCTTGGTGCCCGCCTCATAACCACCCTTCAGACCGAAGGTGAACACCGCGCCACCCTTGCCGCCGAGATATTTCTGCGCCAGCGCGTGATAGTCGCTGTCAGGCAATCCGGCATAGGAAACCCAGCTGACCTCGTCGCGCGCCTGCAGCCACTCGGCCATCTTCAGGGCATTTTCGCAATGGCGCTCCATCCGCAGCGCCAGCGTTTCCATCCCGGTCAATATATAGAAAGCGTTCTGCGGCGCCAATGCCGGGCCAAGATCGCGCAGCGACAGGGCGCGTGCCGCGAGGATGAAGGCCATCGGACCAAAGGCATCGGTAAAGACCTTGCCATGATAGGACGGGTTGGGCTGGTTGAGGAACGCGTATTTTTCGCTCTTGGTCCAGTCGAACTTGCCACTGTCGACGATCAGGCCGGCGACACTATTGCCGTGGCCGCCAAGGAATTTGGTGCCGCTTTCGACGACAATATCCGCGCCATGTTCGATCGGGCGGCAGAGCATCGGCGAGGCCATCGTATTGTCGACCACCAGCGGGATGCCCGCTGCATGGGCGATATCGGCGATCGCCTCGATATCCTGCACGACGCCACCGGGGTTGGCGAGACTCTCGATAAACACACAGCGCGTATCATCGGTAATCGCACCTTTGACCTCGTCCATATTGTCAGCATCGACGAAGGTGACGTTCCAGCCGAATTTCTTGACGCTGTGCGCCAGCTGGTTGAGCGAACCGCCGTACAGCTTCTTTGCCGCAACAATATGCGCGCCTGGGTCCATCAGGACATGGAAGACGATGATCTGCGCGGCATGGCCCGAAGCCACCGCCAGCGCCCCGACGCCGCCTTCCATCGCCGCGATCTTGCCCTCGAGCGCGCCGTTGGTCGGGTTCATGATCCGCGTGTAGATATTGCCGAACGCATCGAGATTGAACAGGTCGGCGGCATGGTCGACATCATCGAAAACATAGGAGGCCGTCTGGTAAATCGGCGTGATCCGCGCGTTGGTTGTCGGGTCCGGCTCGGTGCCGGCGTGAACCGCCAATGTTTCGAGGCGGGGGGTTGCGGGATGATCCGTCATGATGCGTCCTTGTTCAAAGAAATAAGCAGCGTGCCTAATATCAATGCGCCGTCACTGCAACCAGACTTGTGATGGGGCGGGGAACGCAATCCGAACCAGAAATGCCGCCTGCCCGATCCAACGCGCCGAAGAACCTCACGGATTTTCCCGAATTTTTTGAAACTTTATCCGTTCTGCGCGTTGGTTGGATGAAAGCAAAAAAGGAAAGATATCATGAGCAACAAGGATATGAACGACACAATCGACCGCGACGAGATTCGCGAGGAATTTTGGGAATCCATCGCCGACAGCCCGTTTGTGATGATCGCGCTCGACAGCGAGCGCAAGCACAGCATCCCGATGCGCGCGCAGCTCGACAAGGACGCCAACAGCGCGATCTGGTTCTACACGTCGCGCGACAACCGGCTCGCCAAGGGTGGCCCGGCGATGATGCAATTTGTCTCCAAGGGTCATGATCTTTTCGCCTGCGTGTCCGGCAACCTGACCGAGGAAAGTGACCCGGCGATCATCGACAAGCACTGGAGCAAGCCGGTCGAGGCCTGGTACGAACAGGGCCGGCAGGACCCGGACCTGCTGATGCTGCGGCTCGACCTGCGCGACGCGGAAATCTGGGAAGCCGATCCCGGCGTCGTCGGCATGTTCAAGATGATGACCGGCATGACGATGGACGGCGAAGAAATGGGCGACCATGCCCGGGTTGCGCTATAGGCGCGACCACCGCTATCTGAGCGCAGTCCACCGGGGCCGCAGACAGAAAGAACGCAGCGAACGCCGGCACTACAGGCCGCCCCCCGCTCCGCTCCCGCCTTCTGCGGCCCCCGCTTTTTCTTGTGGAGCCCGCGCAACAAATCCCCGGTCCGCGCGTTTCCTTGCCATGACAGATATTTTCGCCGGACCCGATACCATGTCCTGGACCGAAGCTTTATGGCGGCTCGGGGCCGCGACCCTGCTGCCCTTTCTGATCGGGCTCGAGCGGTTCATCCGCCGCAAGCCGATCGATTTCCGTCCCTTCGTGATTATCTCCGTTGCCGCCTGCGCGCTGGCGATCGGCGCGATGGAATTGCTCGAATCCACCCGCGATCCGCAGAGCGATATCGACCCCAGCCGCGTCTTCGAGGGCGTGATCACCGGCATCGGCTTTCTCGGTGCCGGCGCGATGTTCCGCGAGGGCAGTTTTGTCCAGGGTGCGGGCTCTGCCGCCTCGATCTGGGCAGCGGGCGCGATCGGGCTGACCTGCGGTTTCGGAGAAATCTGGCTGGCCGCGATCATCACCGGAATTGTCCTGATTATATTGATCGCGAGCGCGCCCTATACATCGCATTGGGACCCGGGCGAGAATGAAGAGGCTTCCCCGTCCTGAACCAGCCAGATTCAGCATCATCACAAGCAGCAAAGGAGATCATCATGCCAGCACGATCAAAAGCCCAGCAGCGCGCCGCCGGAGCGGCGCTGTCCGCCAAGCGCGGCGAGACCAGGGTCAGCGAACTGAAAGGCGCATCGAAAGAAATGTATGACAGCATGTCCGAAGCGGAGCTGGAGGATTTTGCCGGCACCTCTCTCGACGGCCTGCCGGACAAGGTTGAGGAGGACGACTGACCGCCGATAGCGCCAGTCGGAAGGCCATGAAAAAAGCCGGGCAAAATCGCTTCGCCCGGCTTCATTCGTTGGATGTAAGAGCCTACCAGTAAGGCGTCACCGTCCAATATTCATAGACGCTCGACTGATAGTCGCGGTCAAAGGCGCGATCCGGCTCGTCGCCGCGGAAGCGCGGTGCTTCCATCAGCTGCTCCTTGGTCACGTCGATGCAATAGCCGCCGCGTTCCGTGTCATAATCCAGCTTCGACCACGGGATGCTGTGCTTCTCGTCACCGATGCCGAGAAAGCCGCCAGCGGAAAGGATCACATCGGTGACCTCGCCGCGACGCTTGTCGAGCAGGAGCTTGTCGACCTTGCCGATCTTCTCCTTGTCGGCGCCATAGACGGTGGTGCCTTCGACGCGGTCGCTGCCGATTACGCTACTATTCTGTTCATCTTGCAATAACATAATTTTACTCCTCCAGGTTTCAGGGATAGCCGCACGGCGACCCGGAATAAGGGGGCGGGCCGATGCCATGTGGCTACAGGGAATCTACGGACGACCCGGGAGATCGTTCCGGAAAATTGTGGAAATTTTTATATGCGGACCGCGCCGCGGGATGCGGCCCCGGCAAAACCGAAACCAGGCGGTCGACCCGGCCGGAAAATTGAACGGTTGCGCCAGAAGCCCGTTGATGCAATTCTCCTGATGGCCGGCTGCAGAGGATCATCCGGCGCCACTTGCCTGAAAACCGGCCTATTGAACCGAACGTCCAATCTTGAGGAACGAGCATGATGAATTTGCGGAAGACAGGCGCCGGCCTGACCCTGGCCATGGCCCTGATCGCCGGCGGTCCGGCGTCGGCAACGCTATTGGCAGCCACCAGCTCTGCAGCGGCGCTTGCAGAGGCCGCGGCCGAGCCAGCGAAGCCCGCCTTCATCCCGGCAGATTTCAACGCTCCGACCCTGGTCGAAACAGCGGATTTCAAGCTCGTGCCGCTCGGCCCGGATCTGGTCGATGTCGATTTCGCCGCCTATATGTCCTCGATCGACCATTTGCAGACAAGCTTCACCCGCAGCACCGGCTGGCCGCACAAGCACATCAGCGCCGCCGATGCGATGCAGGACATGAAAAATGAACAGGCGCGCTTTGAGGGCCGCAAATCCTTTGCCTATGCCGTCCTCACGCCGGACGGAAGCCGCGAGCGCGGCTCTCTCTATGTCCAGCCGAGCAATGTCCAAGGCTATGATGCGATTGTCAAAATGTGGGTGACCAAGGCCGAATATGACGCCGGCTTCGACGCCGAATTATATGACTGGGCAACCCGCTGGGTCGAGACAGAATGGCCGTTTGAGAATGTCGCCTATCCCGGCCGCGCGATCGAGTGGGACGAATGGGATGCCCTCGTCGCAGCAGCCAGAGCCGAAAAAGCGGCGCCAGCGGAATAAAGCCCCTGAAAGCCTGATCGGCAAATGGGCAAACGGACAGCATGGGGGACAAATGCCCGACACAGTTTTGATCGACGCCGGGCAATATACGCTCCGCAAGCTGGAGCCCGAAGACAGCGCCGCCCTGTTCCCGACCTTTGCGAGCGAGGCGGCGTGCCGTTTCCTCTCGCGCCCGCATTTCACCAGCGAAGCCGAGTTGCGGTCCTGGCTAACCGACCCTGATTGGAACGGCCGCAGCTGGGTCGCGATCGACAAATCCGACGAAAGCCTCGCCGGCCGCTTTGTCGCGGTCCCGACCGATGATGATCAGGCTACCGAATTGGGCTATGTCACCGTGGCAGAGCGACAGGGCCAGGGCATCGCCCGCACCTGCACAGCCGCCCTGATTTCCCATCTGTTCGAACGGGAAAATCATCGCCGTGTTTTCGCCGAGATAGACAGCAGAAACCTCGCCTCGATAGCGCTGGCCGAACGCCTCGGCTTCACCCGCGAAGCCTGCC
>CAJQNR010000093.1 GCA_905479715.1 uncultured Sphingorhabdus sp. | reverse complement strand
GCATGCTGTACTTTATTTGCAACATCAGGAGATGGGCCCCTGCCTGCGCAGGGGCACTAAGCTATCTTCAGACCGTTTCTTTCAGCATCGCGTCGAGCGTCGTGCCCAGTTCGCTTGGTGAAGGTGATACGCGAATGCCGGCCGCTTCCATTGCCGCAATCTTGTCTTCGGCGCCGCCCTGGCCGCCGGAAACAATCGCACCGGCATGGCCCATGCGGCGTCCCGGAGGAGCGGTGAGACCAGCGATAAAGCCAACCATCGGTTTCGAACGGCCCTTTTTGGCTTCGTCGGCAATGAATTGCGCCGCTTCTTCTTCCGCGCTGCCGCCGATTTCACCGATCATGATGATCGATTTGGTTTCGTCGTCGGCGAGGAACAGTTCGAGCACGTCGATGAAGTTGGTGCCGTTGACCGGATCACCGCCGATACCGACTGCCGTGGTCTGGCCAAGGCCGACCGCTGTCGTCTGGTGCACGGCTTCATAGGTAAGCGTACCGGAGCGCGAGACCACACCGACCGAACCCTTCTGGAAAATGCTGCCGGGCATGATGCCGATCTTGCATTCGTCAGGGGTCAAAACGCCGGGGCAGTTGGGACCGATCAGGCGTGACTTGGAGCCCTGAAGAGCCCGTTTGACCTTCACCATGTCGAGCACGGGAACGCCCTCGGTAATAGCGACGATCAGTTCAATTTCGGCATCAATCGCTTCGAGGATCGAATCCGCTGCAAATGGAGGTGGAACATAAACAACACTGGCTGTCGCGCCGGTGGCTTCCTTGGCTTCCGCAACGGTATCAAAGTTGGGCAAACCGATATGGGTCGTGCCGCCCTTGCCCGGCGTAACGCCCGCAACCATCTGCGTGCCATAAGCCAGAGCCTGTTCCGTGTGGAACGTGCCGGTATTGCCGGTCATACCCTGGGTGATGACCTTGGTATTCTTGTCGATTAAAATGCTCATAAAACTACTTCCTCGTCGTTCCGGCGACAGCCGGGCTTTCCCATGAGATCCCGACGTTCGCCGGGATATTGATTATTATGCCAGACTTGGATCCAGTGCCTTACAAGCTGCCAGCAATTCCTTCACCGCATCGACCGACACATTGAAATTGCCCTGCGCTTCTTCGCTCAGTTCGATCTCAATGACCTTCTCGACGCCGTCCTTGCCGATGATGCACGGCACGCCGACATAAAGATCGTCAACGCCATATTGGCCGGTCAGATGCGCGGCGGCAGGAAGAACACGGCGTTTGTCCTTGAGATAGCTTTCCGCCATCATGATCGCGCTGGTGGCCGGTGCATAATAAGCCGAGCCATTGCCGAGCAGCTGGACAATCTCGCCGCCGCCCGAACGGGTGCGCTGAACGATCGCGTCGATCTTGTCCTGCGTGGTCCAGCCCATCTTGATAAGATCGGGGATCGGGATACCGGCAACCGTTGAATAAGCCGGAACCGGAACCATCGTATCGCCGTGGCCGCCGAGAACGAAGGCGGTGACATCTTCGACCGAGACATTGAATTCCTGTGCCAGGAAGGTGCGGAAGCGCGCGCTGTCCAAAACGCCGGCCATGCCGACGACCTTGTTGTGCGGCAGTCCGGAAAATTCGCGCAAGGCCCAGACCATCGCGTCGAGCGGGTTGGTGATGCAGATGACAAAGGCATCCGGTGCGTGGGCCTTGATGCCTTCGCCAACAGCCTTCATCACTTTCAGATTGATGCCGAGCAGATCGTCGCGGCTCATGCCGGGCTTGCGCGGGACGCCTGCGGTCACGATGATCACATCGGCGCCGGCAATATCGGCATAGTCGCTGGTGCCCTTGAGACTGGAGTCGAACCCGTCGACCGGAGCCGCCTGGCTGAGGTCAAGCGCCTTGCCCGCTGGCATGCCTTCGGCAATATCAAACAGGACAACATCGCCCATTTCTCTGGAAGCTGCGAGGTGGGCGAGCGTGCCGCCGATCATGCCTGCGCCGATCAGCGCAATCTTGTTACGGGCCATGTTGGAATATTCTCCTGATAGAAATAGAGTCGAAAAAGGATATTAACGACCGGATTAGGCCCCATTTAAGACAAATTCAACCGGATATAGCATCATTTTACCCGCTATCTTTGCAATTGGTTCGCAGTAGCAATAGTGTGCTCCCGACCTCGTCATGCCGAACTTGTTTCAGGGCCCCGACATGGGGAAAGCTGCCAGAGATGCTGAATCAGGTTCAGGATGACGAAGAACCGCAAACATGCTTCCAAATCTTCCAATCTTTTGCGTTGCAAAGTAAAATCTAAATGGCATGATGCAAAGAAAAAGAGGATGCAACATGCTGACAAAAGGCGACGAATATCCGCTGCACCAGACGCCGGAACCAATGGCGCTATCGGGCGGAAACCGCAATTTCTACGACCGCTATTTCTTCAACGGCTACAGCGCAGACGGCAGCATCTTCTTTGCCGCCGCGCTCGGCGTCTATCCGCAACTCGACATCATGGACGCCGCCTTCTGCGTCAGCGTTGCCGGCAAGCAGTATAATCTGCGCGCTTCAAAAAGAATGTCCAGCGAACGGCTCGCCCTCACCGTCGGCCCGATCACCATCTCGATAATCGAACCATTGCAGCAACTTGGCCTGACCGTCACCGGAAATGACAGTGTGGTCACCGCCGACATCCGCTTCACCGCCCGCCACCGGCCGATCGAGGAGCCGCGCTTCATCCGCCGCGACGGCCCGCGATTGCTGATGGACTATACCAGAATGACGCAGAATGGCGACTGGTCCGGGACGATCACGGTCGACGGTCAGGATATCGATATCGCCAATTGCCGCGGTACCCGTGACCGCAGCTGGGGCATCAGACAGGTCGGCGCATCGGAATCCCAGCCACCACCGGCCGGAGCCTTCCCGCAATTCTGGTGGCTCTGGACCCCTCTCAATTTTGACGACCATGCCTGTTTCTTCCACAGCAACGACGACGGCGATGGCGTGCCATGGAACCGGCGCGGGGTGGTCGACACCATTTCCGGCATGGCAGTGGAGTTCGATCCGCAAACCATTGATCTCGCTTATCATTCCGGCTCGCGCCGGATCAAGACGGTGCAGACCGAAACGGGCAACGGATCGCTCACGATCACCCCGCGCACCGGCGATGCAGCACGGACATTCTACATGTCCGGCCTGGGCTATCTCCACCCGGTCTGGGGCCATGGCATGGACCATGGCGATCTCGAAGTTGGGCACGATATCATTGCTCTCGATCCCGCACCGGCGGTCGACATGACCACCATCCATATCCAGGCGCTCAGCGACGCGGTGCTTACCGTCAATGGCCGCGAGCATCACGGCATCGGCGTTGTCGAACAGCTGTTCATCGGTCCGCACGCGACCAGTGGACTGACCGGTCTCATGGATCCCGCGGCATGAGCGAAAGATTTCCGGTCCGCCCCGAGGAATTCGCCCCCTCATTCATCGAACAGGTTTTTGATGCGCCGGTCGGATCTCTTAAGAGCCTGACCCACGAACCGGTCGGCACCGGACAGGTTTGCGACAGCTACCGCTTCACCTGCAACTGGGCAGAAGGCGATCATCCAGCGACGTTCATCGCCAAATGCCCGAGCGCCGATCCGGCGAGCCGGGGTGCGGCGGCCATCTTCCATCTCTATGATATGGAAGTCGGCTATTATCGCGACGTCGCCGCCAATTGCACGGCACTCAGCCCCGCTTCCTATCACGCCGATATTGCAGAAAACGAACAGGAATTTGTGCTCCTGCTGGAAGACATGGCACCCGCCTCGCAGGGCGACCAACTGGCCGGAGCCTCGCTGAGGCAGGTAGAAACCACGCTCGCCGAGGCCGCCGCCCTGCACAGTTTTCAGCCTGATGGTGGCTTTGACCGTCTGACGTGGCTGCATCACGGCCAGGCTAATGTCGATTTCCTCAGGAACACGCTGGCCAATGGTTATCCGACTTTTCGGGAACGATTCAGCGCGCTTCTGTCACCGGACATATTGGATCTGGGTCAGCAACTGGTTGATCGCTTCAACGCATATGTCGCGCATGAACCGCTCGAACTGGCGATCACCCACGGCGATATGCGTCTCGACAATATCCTGTTTCACGATGACGGCCATATCGCCGCTCTGGTCGACTGGCAGACCTGCTCACTCGGCCACCCGGCCAATGACGTCGCCTATCTGATCGGCACCAGCTTCGCTGATCCTTCCGTCCGCCGCCAACAGGAAGAAAGGCTTGTCCGGGACTATTTGTCACACCGGGCAAACGCACCTGATTTCGAGCCATTCTGGATCGCATATCGCCGCCATGCCTTTTCCGGCTTCATCATGGCGATCAACGCGTCGCTGCATGTCGAGCAGACAGACCGCGGGGACAGGATGTTTGCCGCCATGGCCGAACGACCAGCACAAATGGCGATCGATCTGGACAGCCTGAGCTTGCTCTAGACCCCGGCCCCGTGGCCCAACGCCAGATAGTCATCCGACTGCATTTCCAATAGTCGCGACGCGGTACGCTCAAACTCGAATGCACCATCGCCCACAGGATATAATGCATCCGGCTCAGCATCCGCACTGGCCAGAAGCTTGACCCGATATTCGTAGAGCGCATCGATTAGCGTGACAAAGCGTGCTGCCTCGTTGCGATTCTCTTTGGACAGGATCGGAATGCCGACGATGATCACGCTGTGGTAATGGCGCGCTATCGCCAGATAATCCTGAGCGCCGCGCGCTTCTGCGCATAGCCGTTTGAACGAGAAGACCCCGACGCCCTTGAGCGATTTCGGGACGGTCAGCATCCGTCCGCCCTGCACTTCAATCTCCGCCGATGGAACATGTTCGCGATCCTCGGGTGGATAATCGGTCAGGCGAAAAAAGGCCTCGCTCAGCGCTTTTGTAGCGACCTCCCCGTTGGGCACATGCCAGAGATTGACATCCCCCAGACGTTCGCGCCGATAGTCGGTCGGTCCATTGAGCGAAATCACATCGAGCCGCGTCTTGAGCAGGTCGATGAAGGGCAGGAAATGCTCGCGATTGAGACCGTCCTTGTAGAGATCCTCGGGCGGGCGGTTGGAGGTGGTGACAATCGTCACCCCCGCCTCGACGAGACCGGTGAACAGCCGCGACATTATCATCGCGTCTGCGCTGTTGTTGACCACCATTTCGTCAAAGGCCAGAAACCGTGCTTCGCTGGCGAGGGCCTTTGCCACCGGAATCACGGGATCGCCTTGTTCCTTCTTGCGCTCTGCGTTGAGCCGGGCGTGGACGTCGAGCATGAACTCGTGGAAATGGGCGCGTTTCTTCCGGTTGATGTCGAGACTATTGTAAAACAGGTCCATCAGCATCGATTTGCCTCGTCCAACCCCGCCCCACATGTAAATGCCTTGGGGCGCCTGCGGTTTCTTGCCGAATGTACGCCACAAGATACTGCCGCGTGGCGGCACCGCCTCCAGTTCCTTCTGCAATTTGGCGAGACGCTTCGCACAGTGATCCTGATCCGGATCGGGTTTGAGTTCGCCTTGCGCAATGAGGGCCTGATAGCGCTGATAGAATTGGCTCATTGCAGATCTGTTTTCTGGCGTGGTGCCTTTTTGACGATTGCGGTATAGGAAGCCATATTGTCCTCGCCATTCTCACCTTGCACGACCAGACCGCGCATGAACAGAAATCGTCCGGTTTCGCGCGTAATCTCTACCTGTGATTCGAGCGGTTCGTCCATCCGCGCAGAACCGAGGAAATGCGTCTGCAATTCCAGCGTTACGGCATAACCGGACGGGCCGAGATCCAGCACCCGCATCGCAGCAAACAGCGAACAATCGATAAACCCCATCATCGTTCCGCCATGAACCGCATCACCGAGATTGCGATGCTTGCGTTCGGGAAACATGCGGACCCGGGCAATATCATCGCCTAGTCCATCCCCTCCGCGCCGAACAATCATCGGCCCGAGGAAACTATTATAGCAATCTGGATCGGTCAGCACCCATTTGTTCCAGCCGGGATAGGCAGGATCGGGCTCGCTGATAGCAAAATTACGCACAGCTTCAGTCATGAATGGATGCCTGCGTTCGAATCAGATTTCGCGAGATGCAGTCATCTTCTTGATCTCGGCAATCGCCTTGGCCGGAGACAAACCCTTGGGGCAGGCGTTGGCGCAATTCATGATCGTATGACAACGATAGAGCCGGAACGGATCTTCCAGTTCGTCGAGTCGCTCGCCGGTCATTTCATCACGACTGTCGGCAAGCCAGCGATAGGCCTGCAGCAGAATCGCGGGGCCAAGGAACTTGTCACTGTTCCACCAGTAGCTCGGGCAACTGGTCTGGCAGCAAGCACACAAAATACATTCATAGAGCCCGTCTAGCTTGCTGCGATCAGCAGGTGATTGCAGCCGCTCCTTGCCCGATGGTGTCGGCGTGACCGTTTTCAGCCACGGCTGAATCGATGCATATTGCGCGTAGAAATGGGTAAAGTCCGGGACCAGATCCTTGATCACTTCCATGTGTGGAAGCGGGGTGATGGTAACCTTGTTGCCGCAATCTTCGATCGCAGTGGTACAGGCCAAGCCATTTTTGCCATTGATATTCATCGCGCAGGACCCGCAAATGCCTTCCCGGCAGGAGCGGCGAAAAGTCAGCGTGGCGTCTTGCTCCGATTTCATCTTGATCAACGCATCAAGTACCATCGGTCCACATTGGTCAAGATCGATCTCGAACGTATCATAGCGCGGGTTCTCACCCTTATCCGGATCGTAGCGATAGACTTTGAACGATCGCTTTTTCCCGCCGGTCAGCGCCTGATGCAACTCGCCCGTTTTCCGGACCTTGCTGTTCTTGGGGAGCGTAAAAGTAGCCATGTCTATCGGATTCCCTTGTTCTGCGGATCGGCATAACCAAGAAGTGCAGGTATCTCAACCATTTTGCACTGCAAAAACCGCATCTGGACTATCAAAACATCTAATCATTTGTGTCGTTCAAAAAAGGCGACCATGTCATTTAGCACCGGAGCTTTGCTGCGGAACGGTTTGGCGAGCGCCATCATGATCTCGAGATGGTCGATATCGGGATATTCGACATATTCCGCGTCCCCGCCAGCTTCGAGGATTTTGTCACGCAATATCTTGCTGTTTCGCGGCCTGACTTGTCTGTCATTGGTGCCGCTGGAAAGCCACAGTGGTGGCGCATCGGAACGGACGAAATTGACCGGCTGAGTCATCTCAGGCGTATGATAATCGCCGAAGCTCTGCTTTGTCGTCTCGGAATCAAACGGATAGAAATCATAGGGACCGGCCAGCGCCGCCACGCCCCGGATCAGGTCCGGCGACTTGCCCTCGCGCCCCAGCCATTGCCGGTCGAGCGCCAGCATCATCGCGTTATAGGCGCCAGCCGACTGACCAGAAAGGAATATACGTTCCGCATCACCGCCATGCTCCGCGATATGGTCATGAACCCATGCCAGCGCCTTCGCGCTATCTTCAAGAAAACCGGGAAAACGGACCTGAGGAAATAGTCGATAGTCCGGCAGAACAACCATATAGCCGCGACTAGCCAGCGCACGCCCGGTAAAGGCATAATGGTCCTTGGCCCCGTCGCGCCATCCTCCACCATAGATAAAGACGACGACCGGAAGCCGGTCAGTCGTCGCAGTTTTGGGAGACCAGATATTGAGTCCGAGGCCTTGCGCCTCATCGTATATCTTGTTCTCCACCAACAGTCTGGCATCGCTGTCGCCCGGCATGACATTGTTGACCATATCCAGCTGCTTCGGCCCGGGCTGCGAAAAAAACCAGAACGCAAATCCGCCACACACCAGCAGTAGCAGCACACCGATAATGACAAGCCATTTCATGAAACGATCATTAGCCAGCCCCTGATGCGCTGGCAATGGCGCTCCGGTCGGCGTCCGAGCGCAACAATTTGTAAGTTCACATCGTCCGGCGCTCAAATTTCAAGGGTTTGAACGCGGTTTTCCAAAATCGCCTCGACAACGCGATAGGTGACTTCGTTGTCGACGTCGACGGCTTGTGTGCCGTCACTGAGCGGCACGCGCCGCAACGTAATCCCAAAGCGCTTTGAGATTCGGTGAAAGGCCTGGTCGATATTAACGAGGCCGAGGCGCATTATCAGGATATTGAGCAGTCCAAACGCGGTCACGAGACGCCGGGGATTTTTCATGAACTGCCCGCCTTCCCGAAATATTTCTACCGCATTCAGCGCTTTCCGATCAGCAATCCCGTACAGGTTGCAATTGGCATAGCCGTGATCACGAAATTCGTAATAAGACCGCTGGGCTTGAGGATGTACGCCCCGGATATCGTCTTTATTGGCGAGGGCGGCTACCGCATCCGCACCGTCGTTCATCACCATTATCGCCCGGTCGATACTATCGTGCCTGATCAGCACATTATCGGCGGTCGTAACGATGAACGGAGCGCTTCCCTTCGCGCACCCCAGTAAAACGCTTTCTGCAATATTCTTGTCTGAAGTGACAAAATGGATCGGGAGATCTTTTTGCGCGAATGTTTCGGCAACAGGACGCACGGTGCGTTCCCCATCGGGTTCGATCAAAATATAAATGGCTCTGCAACCGGGATGTGACGAAACCGAGGCCAAAGTCCGTTCGATCAGTGTTTTACCGGCAACCGGAACAAGACATTTATGGCTGACGCCATGGGCCTCCGCTAGCGGATTGACCACGCCGCTACGCTGGGCCGCAAGCAATATCACATCAAATTGATCAGTCATTGTGCCTTTATGGAGAACACATCCTGCTTTTCAAGATCGCGCGGCAACAGAGAGATAGATAAAATTGGATTTTACGATAAAGAGAAGCTCAAACACCGGATCATAATATATTGGAATAGTTGAAACCCGTGTCGCAAAATATGCTCTCCAAATGGTCTACCAGCGAGGATTCGCTGGTGCGCGTGTTTCGCAACAGCAGCTGGCTTTTTTCCGCCAAAGGCGTTGGTGCAATATTGAGCATTTTCTATCTCGCCATCTTGACCCGGACATTGGGCGTTGCGGGCTTTGGCGAATTCATGGTCATCATCGGAGCAGTGCAGGTTCTGTCCGCAATATTGAAACTTCAGACATGGCAGGCAGTCGTGCAATTTGGCGTCCCCTTTTTGCTGACCAACCAGCGTAAGGCATTCCGGAAATTGTCGATGCAAAACTTCTGGATCGAATTCATTGGCGGTCTGGCCGCCTGTGGCGTCCTGTGGTTGATACTCCCTTATGGTGCATCCCAATTCGGCTGGACCGATTCCGTCGTCCGGGCGATCATGGGCTATGGCGTGATTGTTTTTCTGTCAGTGCGTTCGACACCCATCGGGATTTTGCGCGCGCAGGATCGCTATGGTGGCAATGCTTTTGGCGACGCCATCATCCCCATCGTACGTTTTATCGGGGCGTTGATCCTGTTTCTAACTCTACCTTCAATGACCGGATTTCTGATTGTCTGGGGACTTTCCGAATTTATCAGCTTTGTGGTGATGTGGCTGATGGTATGGCGTCGACACGAAACAGATCATCCAGTGCGCGATACATCGGCAATCGAAGTAGCGCCTCCCGACCGGAGAGAATTTCTGGCATTTCTGCTGTTCACCAATCTCGCTTATCTGGTCAGCGTTATCCGCGAACGGCTGGTGGTGGTCATTGTCGGCTACTTCGTGGGCCCCGCTGCGGCAGGCCTGTTTCGTCTGGCTGACCAGATCGCCAACAGTCTTAACCGGCTAGCCGAGGTTTTTGCCCGGCCTCTGTTTGCAGAACTTTCGCGGCTGTTTGCCATCGGACAATCGCGAGAATTGCGGGCTTTGTTCTGGCGATCATTGCGGGTTTCAGCGGTCAGCGGCGGGATCCTCTTCGCCGGCTTGTTGCTGTTCGGTAAGAACATCATCGATATTGTGTCAGGCCCTGAATATCTTGCCGCTTTCCCGATATTGCTGTTGCTTGGTGCTGCGACGATCATCAGTCTGGCCGGACTGGGACTGGAACCGATGCTCCAGGCCGCCGGTCGTGCACGCGATGCGCTTGTCGCGCGGATAGCCGGTCTTGTCACGCTGGGATTGCTTTTGACTATTTTCCTACCAGATTATGGGACAATAGGAGCTGCAGGGGTGATGCTGGTTTCCGCAATATTGACGACCGTCATACTGTTCGTTTCGAGCCGCACCGCTATCATTCAGCCGCAATATCGTGCTCCAAAATCCCGCATGCCATAATTGCGAACAAAAAAGGCGACCCGAAGGCCGCCTTTTCGAATATCGATTGGGTTTCGCTTAACGCTTGGAGAACTGGAAGCTCTTACGCGCTTTCGCCTTACCATATTTCTTACGTTCAACCTTACGGCTGTCGCGGGTCAGGAAGCCTTCAGCTTTGACCGCTGAGCGAAGTGCTGGTTCATATTTGGTCAGCGCCTGCGAAATACCGTGCTTAACCGCGCCAGCTTGTCCCGAAAGACCGCCACCTTTGACGGTCACGTCAACATCATATTGACCTTCACGTTCAGTGATCGCGAACACCTGATTGAGAACCAGACGCAGGGTCGGGCGTGCAAAATAGGTTTCCTGATCGCGGCCGTTGATCGTGATCTTGCCCTTGCCAGGCTTCAGCCATACGCGGGCAACCGCGTCTTTCCGGCGACCGGTCGCATAAGCGCGGCCAAATTTGTCCAGCTCCTGCTCACGCAAGGGCATGGTCGAAACGGGCGGCTCAACGGCTACAGTTTCAGCTTCTGCTTCGGCAGCAACTGGAGCATCCACAACAGCAGGGCCAGCGATATCTTTAAGATCAGCGAGATCGGTTTTTACATCAGACATTATGCGCCCACCTTGTTCTTACGGTTCATCGAAGCGACGTCGAGCGCCACCGGGTTCTGGCCAGCATAAGGATGCTCGGTGCCAGCAAAAACGTGCAATGCACGCATCTGGGCGAAGCCCAACGGGCCTTTGGGGATCATCCGTTCGACGGCTTTTTCCATCACCCGCTCCGGGAAACGACCTTCAAGGACCTTCTCGGCGGTTGTGCCGCTGATGCCACCAGGATGACCAGAGTGCTTGTAATAGGTTTTCTGCTTGGTCTTGTTGCCGGTGAACTTCACCTTCTCGGCATTGATCACGATGACATGATCACCGCAATCTACGTGAGGGGTATAGCTTGGCTTGTGCTTGCCGCGCAGAATATTGGCGATAATCGATGCAACCCGGCCAACGACCAGATCTTCGGCATCAATGATATGCCATTTCTTTTCGACTTCAGCAGGCTTGGCCGACTGTGTCTGTTTCGTGATACCCTTCATGGGGTTTGCTCCTTCTTGGAGAATGAATTGATTCAAAAATAACAAAAGCCGGACGCGATGATCCGGCCGACTGCGGCGCTATTGGCGATGTTATTCCGGCAAGTCAAGCAAAAGCGGGGCTTAGCCAGCGGGTATAATACTACCTCAACTGGTTTTTTGGCCGGCCGATCACGTGTACGCCCCATATCGTCGCCGCTACCACCAACGCACCTACCGCCTGATGCGATACCGCCAGATGGAGATCAATTCCGGTCATCACGGTCGCTATTCCCAGCAATATCTGGCTACCGAAAGCGGCATGGATGGCGATTGATGCCCTGCGGTCAATTGGCCGGACCTTTCGTGCTAGAATGACAAGAAAGCCAACAACCACCCAGGCCCACCAGCGATGTATGAAATGAATAAGATAGGGATCATTGTTGAGTGCGCTCCATATACCAGTGCTCCAGTCAATCCCGCCCGGAATGAAATAACCGTTCATCAATGGCCATGTGCTCGACACATAGCCCGCATTCAGACCCGCCGTATAAGCACCGAACAATAGCTGGATAAAAAGTACCATCAATATTGTCACACCCAGACCGGTCATGCGAGCAGGCTTTTCCCTGCCGCTCGCCCATTGGCGAAGGTCAAGAGCGGTCCAGACAAGACCGGCAAGAATGATGAGCGCGGTCAACAGGTGGACCGCCAGCCGGAAATGGCTGACATCGGTCCGCTCACTCAGCCCGGAACTCACCATCCACCAGCCAATGGTACCCTGGAGCCCGCCTAGCGCCAGCAGCGCCAGCAGTCGCATAGCATAGCCTGACGGAATCGCCCGTTTCACCGCAAACCAGAGCAATGGCAGCGCAAAAGCCAGTCCAATAAGCCGGCCGAGCAAACGGTGGACCCATTCCCAGAAATAGATGAACTTGAAATCCGCCAACGTCATGCCAGCCGGCCCGTTGATTTCAAGATATTCGGGGATCTGCTGATATTTTGCGAATTCCGATAACCAGTCCGCCTCACTCAGCGGTGGCAGCGCTCCGGTCACCGGCTTCCACTCGGTTATAGACAGCCCGGATTCGGTCAACCTGGTAATGCCGCCAACAACCACCATGATGAAAACCAGGATTGCAACGCCAAAAAGCCAATTGGCAATGGCGATGGGTCGGCTCCTGGCCTTATTATCACGATGCAATTGGTTCGGTAGGGACTGATCGGTCATTTGCGGCTATTTGGTACCAAATTCATGACCTGACAACCAGAAACATGGGCATCGGACGAAGAAAGCCGGAATTCGAAAATGATATGTTGTATCTTAACACTCTTTTTCCTATATCCATCACACACAAACAACAAGTGAGACGGCGAGTCGTGCTAACGGCAGTGAAATTATGGCGCAAAGATGGTCTTTTGATCAGGGACGGCTTGTGGGATCGCATAGCCGTATTGGTCTCTGGCCTGTGCGTTGTACATTGTGTGTCGACTATTGCCTTTGTCGCGATCCTGTCATCCGCCGGCGGCATGCTGCTTGACCCCCTGATCCACGAAGTCGGTTTGGGAATAGCGATAGCCCTTGGTATGTTCAGTCTGGGACGCGGCGTTCTCGACCATGGCTATATCATGCCCGTCGCCATCGGCAGTCTGGGGCTGGGAATGATGATGGGCGCGATTACCATCGGTCATGACAGCGGGCATGGCAGCGGCGAAGTCCTGTACACGATGCTTGGTGTCGGTTTGCTCGCACTGGCGCATGATCTGAACTACCGCGCCACCCATTAAATAGCTGCCCATTGCCCTTGCGGCGAAACATCCCTAAATTATCTCCATGGGAAAACATCAACATCATGAACATCAAGGCGAGTCCTTAGCTGACGCGGCGCGCGCCAATCTGGAAAAATCCGGCGAAAAATGGACGGATACAAGAGCGGCGATCTTCGAAGCCCTAGCGGGATTCTCCCGTCCAGCCTCGGCCTATGATATTGCCGAACTGGTTTCTACTGCGCGCGGCAAGCGCGTCGCGCCGAACAGCGTTTACCGTATACTCGACCTTTTCGTAGCCAATAATCTCGCGATGCGGGTCGAAAGCGCCAACGCCTATCTGGCCAACAGCCATCCTGGCTGCGAACATGATTGTATCTTTCTGGTCTGTGACACTTGCGGCGAGGCAACCCATATTGACGACGAGCTTCTATCCCAACAAGTCCGCAAAGTTGCAAAGAATCAGGGATTCAGCTCCATTCGCCCGGTGATTGAGGTGCGCGGTATTTGTCAAAAATGCACCTGATATATCCTGCTTGTCAGCAAAGGTTCACAGGCAGCCTGCTGAAAGTTCGACAGCGCATCACGATGCCGTTAAAGCTGAAGGCAAACAGGGAGTGAATATGCCAGTTTCGAATACACCATTGCTGGATGACGTCTCCTTTCCGGCAGATTTGCGGAAATTGAAGCCGGCCCAGCTTCGCCAATTTGCCGACGAACTGCGCGCCGAGGTTATCGATACGGTGTCGACAACCGGAGGTCATCTGGGTGCCGGTCTCGGCGTCGTCGAACTGACCACCGCAATCCACTATGTTTTCAACACGCCAGAAGACCGGCTGATCTGGGATGTTGGCCATCAATGCTATCCGCACAAAATCATAACCGGTCGCCGCGACCGGATCCGTACTCTGCGTCAGGGTGGCGGACTGTCCGGTTTCACCAAAAGATCCGAAAGCGAATATGATCCCTTCGGTGCGGCCCATAGCTCGACCTCGATCAGCGCAGCCCTCGGCTTTGCGATCGCCAACAAGCTGAATGACAAGCCGGGACGCGGTATCGCCGTGATTGGCGACGGCGCGATGAGCGCCGGCATGGCCTATGAAGCGATGAATAACGCCGAGGCAGCGGGCAACCGGCTGGTTGTCATACTCAACGACAATGACATGTCGATCGCGCCACCGGTGGGCGGGCTTTCGGCCTATCTCGCCCGGATCGTATCTTCCCGCGAATTTCTCGGCGTCCGACAGCTGGCGCGGCGCATCGCCAGCAAGTTGCCCAAGGGCCTATATGATGCAGCGCGCAAGACCGATGAATTTGCCCGCGGCATGACCATGGGCGGGACCCTGTTCGAGGAACTGGGCTTCTATTATGTCGGTCCGATCGACGGCCATAATCTGGAACATCTGATTCCCGTGCTCGAAAATGTGCGCGACGCAGCGGAGGGCCCCTGCCTGATCCACGTCGTCACCGAAAAGGGCAAAGGTTATAAATTCGCGGAGGAAGCCGACGACAAATATCACGGCGTCGCTCAATTTGACGTGGTGTCCGGCAAGCAGAACAAGGGGCCCGGCGGCGGACCTCCCGCCTATCAGAATGTTTTTGGTGAAACCCTCGCCAAGCTGGCCGACAGCGATTCCAAAATCTGTGCGATCACCGCAGCCATGCCCTCGGGCACTGGCGTCGACAAATTTGCCAAGGCCCATCCCGACAAGGCCTTTGATGTCGGTATCGCCGAACAGCATGGCGTGACCTTTGCCGCTGGCCTCGCCGCGCAAGGTATGCGGCCCTTTTGCGCAATCTACTCGACTTTTTTGCAACGCGCCTATGATCAGGTCGTCCATGACGTGGCGATCCAGAATCTGCCGGTGCGCTTTGCGATCGACCGGGCCGGACTGGTCGGTGCGGATGGCAGCACCCACGCAGGATCCTTCGACGTCACCTATCTTGCAACTCTGCCCAATATGGTCGTGATGGCCGCAGCGGACGAAGCTGAACTGGCCCATATGACCTATACGGCGTCCTTGCACGACAGCGGCCCGATTGCCTTTCGCTATCCGCGCGGCAACGGGACCGGTGTTCCGATTCCGGAAAAGCTTGAACAGTTGGAAATCGGCAAGGGCCGGATCGTCAAACAGGGAAGCAAGGTCGCAATCCTGTCGCTCGGCGCAAGGCTCGAAGAAGCCAAGAAGGCGGCAGAGCGGCTGGAAGCCAAGGGCCTGAGCACAACAGTCGCCGACCTGCGCTTTGCCAAACCGCTCGACGAAGAATTGATCCGCAAATTGCTGACGACGCACGAAGTCGCCGTAACGATCGAGGAAGCATCCGTTGGCGGCCTCGGTGCGCATGTCCTGACTTATGCGTCTGACAATGGCCTGACCGACGCCGGCCTGAAAATCCGGACGATGCGCCTGCCTGATATATTCCAGGATCAGGACAAGCCGGACGTGCAATATGCCGAAGCGGGGCTAGACGCCGACGGTATAGTCGATACCGTCCTGAAAGCACTGCGTCATAACAGCGCAAGCGTCGAAAATACCGGAACACGGGCCTAGCCCATTTTCCAGCTTGTGATTGCCGGAAACGATCTTTAGGCGATGGCCCCATGCCATTGGAACTCTCCCATATCGATCACTGGATCTTCGATCTCGATAACGTGCTCTATCCGGTCGAATGTGACCTGTTCGCACTGATCGATATCAAGATGGGGGAATATATTGCCCATGCTCTGGATTGTGATCTGATCGAAGCGCGCAAGGTGCAGAAGACGTTCTTTCACGACCATGGCACCACATTGGCCGGATTGATGCATCATCATGGCACTGATCCAGCCGATTTTCTCGATTTCGTCCACGATATCGAGATGGACCGCCTCTCGCCCGCGCCGCTCGTCCGCGCTGCTATCGAAGCACTCCCCGGCGAAAAACTGATCTTCACCAATGCCGACCGGCCCTATGCACAGCGGGTTCTGGAAAAGCGCGGGTTCGAGGGCCTGTTTCACCAGATACACGACATACTGGATACGGGCCTCATCCCCAAACCGCAGACAGCCGCCTATGACAGCCTGGTCGCAACCACCGGCATCGACCCGACCCGCGCCCTGTTCGTCGAGGATATGGCGCGCAATTTGCGCCCGGCGAAGGAATTGGGCATGACAACCGTTTGGATCAACACCGGTGCGGAATGGGCTGGCCGGGAACATGATCCCGACTATATTGATCACGAAATCACCGATCTGGAAAGCTGGGTCACCAGCCTCCATAGTAAAAAGGAAGAACAACCAACATGACCGCAGCATTGCAGACCGTAATCGACGCCGCCTGGGACAAACGGGAATCTCTAGGCCTCACGTCACAGGGACCGGAGCGTGACGCAGTCAATCAAGCCCTTTCCATGCTCGACAACGGCACCGCACGGGTCGCGGAAAAGAAGGACGGTCAATGGGTGGTAAACCAGTGGCTCAAGAAAGCCGTGCTGCTCTCCTTCCGGCTCAACGACAATGTCCTGATCGAGGGCCCAGGCGGCGCCAATCACTGGGACAAGGTGCCGAGCAAATTTGCCGGATGGGATGAGGACCGGTTTCGCGAAGCCGGCTTCCGTTCGGTTCCCGGATCGATTGTCCGGCAGGGCGCCTTTATCGGCAAGGGCGTCGTCCTGATGCCCAGCTTTGTCAATATCGGCGCTTTCGTCGATGAAGGCACGATGGTTGACGGCTGGGCGACAGTCGGTAGCTGTGCGCAAATCGGCAAGAACGTGCATATTTCAGGCGGTGCCGGCATTGGCGGCGTGCTCGAACCACTGCAGGCCGGTCCGGTGATCATCGAGGATGGAGCCTTCATCGGTGCCCGCGCTGAAGTCGCCGAAGGCGTCCGCGTCGGCGAGGGTGCCGTGCTCTCCATGGGTGTCTATCTCGGCGCATCGACCAAGATCGTTGACCGGGTCACCGGCAAGATCTGGATCGGCGAAGTGCCGCCTTATTCGGTCGTGGTTCCCGGCACCATGCCACCAAAGGTCAATGTAGACGGCGTGCCCGGACCAAGCCTCTATTGCGCCGTGATCGTCAAGACGGTCGACGCGCAGACCCGGTCCAAAACCGGAATCAACGAATTGCTGCGCGACTGATTGCGAAGCGGTTACAATTGGATGGGTAATTTACTCTCCCCTCGAGGGAGAGGATGCCCTCAATCGAACAGTTCGCCGTCCACTTCTTTGCCGGCAGGCGGGCTCAGCCCGAGATGCTTCCACCCGCGATCATTGAGCGTCCGGCCGCGCGCTGTCCGCGCGATCAGGCCGAGCTGGATCAGATAGGGTTCGATCACCTCTTCCACTGTGTCACGCGGTTCGGAAAGGCCGGCCGCCAGCGTTTCCACGCCGACCGGGCCGCCCTTGTAGACATCAGCAATCATGAAGAGATAGCGCCGGTCCATCGCGTCGAGGCCGATGCTGTCGACCTCCAGACGGACCAGCGATTCATCGGCTATCTTGCGGTCGACAAGTCTGGTTCCGGCAACATTGGCAAAATCGCGGACCCGACGGAGCAGACGACCGGCGATCCGCGGAGTGCCCCGCGCGCGGCGCGCCACTTCAGTGGCGCCGTCCGGTGCAATATCAAGATCAAGCAAGCGCGCAGCACGGTGGACGACTTTTTCCAGTTCCTCGGTCGTATAGAAATTGAGCCGCACCGGAATGCCGAAACGGTCGCGCAGCGGCGTGGTGAGCAGGCCTTGCCGGGTGGTCGCGCCGATCAGGGTGAAGGCTGGCAGATCAATCCGCACGCTGCGAGCCGACGGGCCCTCGCCAATGATCAGATCGAGCGCGCGGTCCTCCATCGCCGGATAGAGTACTTCCTCGACCACCGGATTAAGCCGGTGGATTTCGTCGATAAACAGGACATCGCCTTCTTCGAGATTGGTCAACAGCGCCGCGAGATCACCGGATTTTGCGATGACCGGCCCCGAAGTGGCGCGAAAGCCAACCCCGAGCTCCCGCGCAATAATCTGCGCCAGCGTGGTCTTGCCCAGTCCCGGCGGACCAAAGAACAACACATGATCCAGCGCCTCGCTCCGCCCCTTGGCCGCCTCGATAAACACCCGCAAATTGCCGCGCGCCGCTTCCTGCCCGATAAATTCGTCAAGCGTTTTCGGACGCAGGGCGGCGTCGATGTCTTCGACCTTGCGTTCAGGTGATTGGAGGCGTTCTTCAGTCATTTAAGCCCTTCAACAGCGACAATAATTCCAATCGTGAAGCAAGCCAGTCCCACAAACTGAATCCAGAAGATATCTTTGTCCCGATTTAAGAGCTTATCAAAGGTTTCGATATCGAGTCTCGGCTTGTCTCCTTCGCCCGTTTGGCCTGCAAAATTGGCGATCTGCCACCCTTGCAACTTATAGTATCCGCTAAACTTGTTCATCATAATTGATGCAGCAAATCCAAAGCTGATCGATGAAAGCAATCCTGCAGCAAACCAGAAAATCGACCACAAGCGAGAGTTTGCATCAATTTGTGCTAGGTTAAGTACTGCAATCGCGGCACCACCGTTAATTGAAAGGCATGCAGCCATTACCCAGCGCTGCCATGACGCCGCTTGATCACGATTATATAGAGCCGCTTCCTCCACGTGATCCGACAATCGCTCCAATTTTTCTACTGACCAGTCAGCCATCACCGCGCCGCCTTCTTCAACGCCAGCCGCACTAGCGCATCCAGCGTCGCGCCATCGCCGATCTCGGCATCGGCCGCAGCCACCGCCGCACTCGCATCCGCCGGTTTGAAGCCGAGATTCTGCAGCGCGCTGACCGCATCGGCGCTGTTGTTCGAGGGGGCGTGGACCGCGCCGCCCGCACCAGCCACCGGATCGGTCGCGATGCCGCCGACCTTGTCCTTCAGTTCATTGACGATCCGCAGCGCCAGCTTTGGCCCGACGCCGTTGGCGCGGCTGACCATCGCCTTGTCGCCCATTGCTATGGCGCGGGAAATTTCGCCGGGTTCGAGGGCCGACAGGATCGCCAGTGCGACCTTGCCG
>CAJQNR010000092.1 GCA_905479715.1 uncultured Sphingorhabdus sp. | reverse complement strand
TCCTGCCACCCCAACCAACCTTCATTCCCAAATGCCAGCGGGTTATGCCGCTGGCTGTCTTTGCCTGCAAGGGGAGGACTGACCAATTGCGTCAGCCTTGCGAAGAATTCTCCTCGCTCGGATGTAAATGGTTGTAAATCTGTTGTCGTATTTCTGGTAAAACTTCTAAAATTCAGAGTAAAACGCAAATTATCGAAGTCACCTGAAGAGTCAGTGTTCGCGGCATCGGCGCCCGAAGACCGCTAGGAGAATAGAAATGCGTATAGCGATAGCCGATGATGATCCCGAGATTATCGAATTTCTGGGCAAGATTGTAGAAGGATTGGGGCACGTATATTCGGGCTATGCGGACGGTACCTCTCTCGCCAACGCATTGTTGCGTGACACATTTGACCTGGTCATCCTCGACTGGAACATGCCAGGCAAGACCGGCATGCAGATACTGGAATGGGCGGATGGCGCGATCGAGGATCGGCCACCGGTGATCATGATGACCAGCCGGACGGCCAAGCAGGATGTCAGCGACGCACTCAATGCCGGTGCCGATGACTATATCACCAAGCCCGAAGACAAAAATGTTATTGCTGCCCGTATTACCGCCCTGTTGCGTAGGAATAATGGCGCATCAGCAATGGAGCCGACGGCCGAATATGGTAATTATCTGCTTGATCGTATCGAGCAGACGGTCAGGCATGGCGAGAAGGAAGTTGCGCTGACCGCAAAAGAGTTCGAACTTGCCGATCTGATGTTCCGCAATCGCGACCGGACCCTGTCGCGGCGATATATCATGGAAACGGTCTGGCGTACCAATGCCCATCTTGCAACCCGGACTCTTGATATGCATGTTTCGCGAATCCGATCCAAGCTGGCGCTGAAGCCAGAAAACGGGTTTCGGATTTTCACAGTTTTCGGCTATGGCTATCGATTGGAGACGCTTGGCAACGGAGGATAACAGTGTTTGAAGGCTTCCGGGAACTGATTCCATCACTTGGCTTGCGTCTTTTGGCCAGCTTTTTAATTCTGGGCCTTGCCTTCGCCCCAAACGAAACCGCCGCTCAAAAAAGCACCGACACGGAACAAATCGTCTATGTCTTCAAACATGGGGACACGTTGTTTAATCTGGCGAACAAATATTTTCGCAAACAGGCTGATTATATCGCAGTTCAGCGTATCAATCGCATCGCCAACCCGCGGCAGATTCCGGTCGGAAAACCCATACGGATACCGGTCTATCTGCTGAAATATCGTCCAAGTAAAGCAAGTTTGAGTGCGTTTCGCGGGGATGTTTCGATCGCGATCGGAAGTCGCAATCTAGCACCAGCCCGGGGACTGAACGTTACTGAAGGCAGTCAGATCAATACAGCAGCGCGCAGCTTTTTGACGTTGGAACTGGAAGACGGCTCGCGGATTTCCCTGCCGTCGAACAGCCAGGTCAGGATCACCCGCCTGCGCCACATTCTGCTGACGGATAGCGTTGATTATGAAATAGCCGTCGACAAGGGCCGCATCCGGTCGAAAGTCGCGCCGTTGCAAAAGAAAGCTGACCGCTACCGAGTCCGAACCCCGGTCGCGGTCTCCGCCGTTCGCGGAACAGACTATCGTACCAGGGTTGATGAAACATCGGGCATCACCTTTTCCGAAACGGTAGAGGGCGAAGTGGTCGTGTCGGCTGGCGGAAGCCTGGTTAGCGGTCCTATCGTATCGATACCTGCGGGCACTGGCGCGGCGGCTTCTGCCGCTGGTGCGCTTGTCAAAGAGCAATTGCTGTCTCCGCCGGAACTCCTGGATCCTGCGAAAGTGCAGTCTGAGACGGAATTGCGGTTTGCCGTCGCACCGCGCACAGCCGCCATCGGGCATCGCATCGTCATTGCGTCAGATGCCGGCTTTGTCGATCTTGTGGCAGAGGTGCAGGAACAAGGGACGCTGATTAACCTGCCATCTATCCCTAATGGACGCTATTTTGTTCAGGTCACTGCTCTGGGCGCCGACGGATTTGAAGGCATGCCTGCTACTTATAGCTTCAAGCGCCAGCTCAGCACTTTGGGCGGCAGCGCAGACGCTGGCGATTTTGGCTACCGGTTTAAATGGTTTGGCGAAGGCGAGGGACAAAGATTCTACCGGCTCCAGATTCTAAAGGGCAGCAAAACTGCAATTCCAATCATCGACGAAGCAGGACTCTCGACGGATACCATCACCTTGTCTGATCTGGAAGACGGGGAATATTACTGGCGTGTCGGCGTCATCCAGTTGTCCAATGATCCGGAAGATCGGGAAGCAATTGAAAAATGGACCGATTTTGATAAATTAACCGTGGCCAATTAGCTGCCTTGGCTCGTCTCTTGATCGATTTTCTCCGGAGGGACAATCACCGATGAGGCTGCGCCAGCGACTGGGCATGGAATGGCTGGCCGTGGCGTTGCTTGCATCCTGCGTGGTTGCGGCACTGACCTATTGGGACAGTCTCTCGCGCTTTGACAATCTCGTATATGACCAGCTGTCGGGGATTGATCGGCCGGCACCACCGCCCGAAATCCTAATTGTCAAAATTGATGAAGACAGTCTTGCCGCGTTTGGCAAATGGCCGTGGCCCCGGCAACGGCATGCTGAATTATTCGATCAACTGGCAAAGGAAAAACCGGCGGCGATCGGTTTCGATATTTTACTCAGTGAGCCCGGCGACGCCGTTGACGATGCGAATCTCGCATGGGCGATGGCAGCCAATAGAAAATTGTTCCTGCCGGTGCATTTCGTTTTCCCCGGTAGCAATGGTGCCGAATTTGATGTCAAACAACCAATCCCAGCCATGGCTGATGCCGCCACCGGACTTGGTCACGTGAATCTTGCTCTGGACAGGGACGGGGTCGTTCGCCGTGCAACTCTGTGTTTTGGCGACAAGCCATCTGGAGCCGAATGGCCACATCTGATCGAGCAAATTTACCGGTCCGTCAACGGACAGGCTTCTGCTGCCTATGACCGACTGGAAGACTGCGAGCAAAGGCTGCTCATGCCATTGTCTCAGCGCGGCGGATTTGCATCTATCTCCTATGCGGCATTGGCCAATGGGGAAGTTCCCGGCGCCTTCGTGACGGACAAGATTATTTTGATCGGCGCGACCGCCAATGGTCTCGGCGATCAATACCCGGTTCCGCTCGGTGACGGGGGAACTCTCGCCGGGGTTGAAATTATGGCAAATCTATACGGGGCGTTGGCCCGCGATGATTTCGTCACCCCGATCCCTTTCTTGTCGCAACTGGCATTGGCGTTGTTGCCGGTCTGGATATTGCTTGTCGGTTTCTGGCGATGGCGTCCCCGGACCACCATCATGGTCTCGTTTGCGCTCATTCTGGCGATCTTGCTGGTCAGCATCACCCTAATGCAATTCGCGCTCTGGTTTGCACCCGGCACGGCGCTTGTGGGGGTGATCCTCGTCTATCCCATCTGGGGTTGGCGGCGCTTGCAGGCAACAAGCGATTTCATGGACAATGAACTTCAGAATTTCCACCGGTCAAAAATCGACATCCCGATCATGCGATCTGAACTTGGCCCCGTCGATGTCATAACCGGTCAGGCCGAACAATTGACCCATGCGATTTCCCATGTTCGTGATTTGCGGCGGTTCATCAACGATGCCCTCAGCAACCTCCCTGATCCGATGTTCATTACCGATCTTGATGGCAAGGTCAAATTCGTCAACCGTCTGGCGCAAGCCGGGATGGAAGACGGTGCTCAGGATCTCGCCCTGGACGATATGCTCAATCGCTTTGTATCCTCCGAAGATTTGCAGGAGGTGAAAAAATATCTCGACCTGAAGAACCGTCCGACAAAACAGGGTTATGTCGATTTCACTTCACTTGATGGTCAGATTTTCGCCATGCGCCGGGCGCCAGTGGTGTCGGATGACGGGGTGCTGAGGGGACATATCCACTATCTTGCGGACATTACCGAAGTCGCCCATGCGGCACAGCAACGGGAAGAGGTTCTGCAACTGTTATCGCATGACATGCGTGCCCCCCAAGCGGCGATTCTCGCTCTGCTGGATGATCAGAAGAAAGATGAAACCGCAAACCGGATAGAAGGTCATGCCCGGCGGACATTGGCATTGGCCGATAATTTTGTCGGCCTGGCACGGATCGATTCCAGCGAATTTGCCGGTGAGGACGTGCTGTTGGCAGAACTGGTCGCGGAAGCCAATGATAGCCTTTGGCCGCTCGGCAAGGCGCGGGGTATCCGGTGTGAAGTTGATGATCAGTCTGACGGAGCCTTTGTCAGTGGCGAACCCTCGAGCCTCTATCGCTCGTTCGTCAATCTGATCGACAATGCAATAAAATATAGCCCGGATGGCGGTTCCGTGAGCATCGTTATCCGGGTGACGGAACTGGACAGGCAACCATTTGTGTCGGTTGCGATTACCGATCAGGGTGAAGGGATTTCAGAAGAGATGCAGGGGCAGTTGTTTGAACGTTTCGCCAGCGACGACGCAATGGCGCATTCCTCGATAAAGGGTGCGGGATTAGGCCTGAATTTTGTTGCCAAGGTGATGGAGCGGCATGGTGGCCACATCCGCGGGGAAAACAGTCGCGATGGCGGGGCCTGCTTTACCGTGCTTTTGCCTTTGGCTCCTTGATAAGGGGGCCGGTCGGATGATTCATTCAATGCCCTGACGCGTGTGGGTTGAACTGCTTGGTTTATCGGCCGGTTTGCGATCCAGGCCGGAGAGGGCAGAGGCAACCAGAAAAGGCAAAGACTGCGCTATAGTGCCATTGCAATGATATTCTGCTGCATTGCCCTTGTATAATATTGTTTCGCGCGCCTGATCATAAAGGATGATCGTCAAGCGATGTTCCTGATCTTCGCATGACTGGAACCGCTTCTGGCGTTTGGCCGGGGCGATAGTTTGTTTTGCGTCTTTCTCGCCTGCGTCGACAGCGATATCGGCCGGCCGTTCGGAGATCGCGACATGGACCAGTATCGATGCATTAGGAGACGGAGCATAGCCTTTTTCGCTCAAGGACTTTGCAACCAGCTCGCGAGCAAGTGCCAAATCGCTATTCTCCACCGCATCTTTCGGGGACAGGGTGAATTGCTTTTGATTCGGAGCCGCGACCACTTGATGAGTTTGGACACGGGTTTCAATCGGTCCGGCACAACCGGAAACCGTCATTGCGCCCGCCAATATCCACGAGAGTGATCGCATCATCGCATCCTCCAGCCGAATTCCTGCTTGCCTATTTGATAATCTGGTGGGTTGCCAAAGTCACGAAAATTGAGGTCAGGCGAACAAGCCTAACGCGTCAACGCGTAGTAAATCACGTAGAACCAGGAAAAAAAGCCATGTATGATTGCCCAGAGGATCGACTTATGCGTCGTAAAGCTGATCGCGATGGCGAGCGCGCTACCGAAGCCCACACCCTTGCTGACGATCTCCTTGCGGACATAGGTCACCCTTCTTCTCATCGGTGATTCTCCCGCCGCATAATCCTCTGGACGCATACGTTCCGGACGTGCCTTTCCCACCATGATCAGGCCGCTATCTGCGTGCGGTCGGACAGTTCCTGATTGAGCATTTCTGCCAGCAAGAAGGCGAGTTCCAGTGATTGCGCAGCGTTGAGGCGTGGGTCGCAATGGGTGTGATAGCGATCGCCGAGCGATGCATCCGTGATGGCTACACTACCGCCGGTGCATTCGGTAACATTTTGTCCGGTCATTTCACAGTGAATACCGCCGGCGAACGTCCCTTCTGCCCGGTGAACCGCGAAAAATCCACGAACTTCGGTAAGGATGCGATCAAACGGCCGGGTTTTGTAACCGCTGTCCGCTTTGATGACATTGCCGTGCATCGGATCGCAAGACCAGATAACGGGATGACCTTCCCGTTTCACCGCCCGGACGAGTGGCGCCAGGCCGCTTTCGATCTTGTCATGTCCAAAGCGCGAAATCAGCGTGATCCGTCCAGGCTCGCGCGCGGGATTAAGCGTGTCGAGCATTTTCAGAAGTGCGTCGGGTGTCAGCGACGGACCGCATTTCAACCCGATCGGATTGCCTATTCCGCGCAGGAATTCGACGTGAGCCGAACCCTCGAACCGGGTTCGATCGCCAATCCAGAGGAAATGCGCGCTGGTATCATACCAGTCACCAGTCAAACTGTCCTGACGCGTCAGGGCTTGCTCATAGGGGAGCAGCAGCGCTTCGTGACTGGTATAGAATGAAGTGGCTTTCAATTGCGGCACGGTGTCCGGATTGATGCCGCAAGCTTCCATGAATGCCAGTGCCTCACCGATCCGGTCAGCCATTTCTTCGAATTTTTTCGCCCATGGACTACGCGCCATGAAATCATGGGTCCAGCCGTGCACCTGCTTTAAGTTGGCATAGCCACCGGTGGAAAAGGCTCGCAACAGGTTGAGTGTTGCAGCGGCCTGATTATAGGCGCGCACCATCCGCTCGGGATCAGGATCGCGGCGGCTGCTCTCAAATTCTATCGCGTTAATGATATCCCCGCGATAGCTCGGCAATTCAACGCCGTCCTGGACCTCGACATCAGACGAGCGTGGCTTGGCGAACTGGCCCGCCATACGACCCACTTTGACGATTGGCAGTTTCGACGCATAGGTCAGCACCACTGCCATCTGGAGGATGACGCGGAATGTGTCGCGGATATTGTTCGGATGGAATTCCGCAAAGCTCTCGGCACAGTCGCCGCCCTGCAACAGGAAGGCCTTGCCTGCGGCTACTTCTGCCAAATCCTGTTTCAGGCTGCGAGCCTCGCCGGCAAAGACCAGCGGCGGATAGCTACCAAGCAGTTCTTCCGTTTCCGCAAGTTTGGCGGCGTCAGGATATTCGGGCATGTGCAGCCCTTTAAAATCCCTCCAGCTATCTGCCGTCCAATCTATCGCCATCAGAGCGCTCCGTTCCTTTTCCAGTAAAATCGAGAGCCTTTAGGCGGGAGTCAAGAGTGAAGGCAAGGGAAACTCATTGTTGGTTGCCAGCGAAACTATTGGACAAGGGCCGCTTTGATTCAACTGCCAGGTTTCTTTTTCCAGCTGCCACTGTTGCGGAACTCTGGTTTAATCTGGCCCATATCAGGCAATTTCTGTCCGACATAGGCTTGGTCACCACCTTTGGCTTTTGCTTCGCCGCTGTAATTGGGTGCCTGATAGGGCCGTAGTTCATTTATATCCGGGGCCGGAACGGGCTGATCGTGTCGGCGGGCATTATCGGCTGCCATAGCCGTCATTTTTTCAGACCGGGCTGTTTCAGCTTCTGCTTTGCGCCGGCCAGCCTCATAGGCTTTCTCGAGTGCGATTGGGTCGAGTGAAGAACCCCCGTCATTATCGCGAGCAACATCTGCAAGGCGGGTTCTCGGTACCGGCAGAGGCTCGCCGCCGCGGTATTTCTGGCTAAAGGCACGGGCGGTTCCGGCATTTCCTTTCCAGCTATAGAATCGATGTGCGCCGACGGTGCCGACGAACCGCAGGCTTGGCGCCCAATAGGGGTAGACATAGGTCGCATGATAATGTGTGGCGGTGCCGATCATGGTATAGCTTGTCCCAGCCAGTGCTTCGGCAGCGACCTTTTTGGCACGGTTCCAATGAAATCGTGTTGGTTTGCGACGCAAGGAACCGTCACAAGTATAGGTAAACTGGCAACCCGTCTTGCGTTCGCTGCCCTGATAGACAACGCCGCAGACGGTGTTTGGATAGCTGGGATGGCGGACACGGTTCAGGATGACCTGCGCGACTCCGCGTTGACCGGCATCCGGTTCCATCCCGGCTTCATAGTAGATCGCCTGGGCCAGGCAATATAAGGCCCGGCTATCGTCGATTGCGGAACCGTGAAAGGCAACCGGCCGGATGAGATGGGCCGATGCGGGTTCTTCCCCATCGTTCGGGGTCAGACCCGACAATCCTTCGGTTGATCCGGCTCCGGGTTTCGCGAGCGGATCCATGCCGATTCCACCGTAATTTTGTGGGATCGCATAATTGGGGTCCATAAAATAAAAGGCTGATCCGGCGAAATTATCTTCCGGCCTTTCGACCGGTTGCAATCCGGACGCGCTAGGGTTGAACTGTTGCGCGTCGACGCTCGATTGGGGCATGATCGTCGGAATCAGGATCAGACTGATCAAGAAAAATGCCGTCAATATTCGTTCGCGCATCGTCAAATTCGCGAAGAATTGATGCTGTGCCGTTGATGGTATATTCTGTTCCGGATCGCTGGTTGTGGTGTTGGACGGGGCCTTGACGATCATGGTTAATGGCTCTGATGACCAGTCTCCCCACCCGTAGTCGGGAATATCGTCGCTCAGACGCGGAACATAAGGCGGAGGAACGCGCACGATTCTTTACAATACCTGATTAGGCCCAACCGGGCGGATCGCACGGAATATAATCAATTGTTGCGTGCACCGCGCGGATCAAAAAGGTGCTGTTCCATCGCGGGACGCGGTTCCCGGACAAATTAACTGGTTAATGCAGCTTGCCATTCCCGAATGGTCACCGGATATTCCGCAACCAGTTCGTGGGAGTGGGCCATATTGCCTGACCGCAACTGGCAATGACGAAAGAGACATTCTGTCTTATAGACTTTTGCCAACGGCTCAATTCATCTGTAGTGGAAAAGTATCTTTGGAGGGTGTTGGATGATCTATAGAAAAGGACTGGTCGCGCTGATGATCACTGCAATGGCGGGGTGCTCGGTCGCGCAGGAAGATGAAAACCAGTCTTCGCAAGAACGGGGTGTTTTTGAGCGCAGAAATACTGCGCCCGATCCTGCGGACGATGGTATGGCTCCCCGCAAAGCGGAGCAGGCCTATGCGCGAATAGCGCTGAACTGCATCAACAAACAATATCCCAACAAGATCAGCCACTATTTGAACAGCGCGGCCGATGTGGCGGAACCCGCCAAACTAACGCCTGTCTTCTATGGTTGCTTTGATTGGCACAGCTCCGTTCACGGACACTGGTTGCTGTCGCGCCTGTGGGGCCAGGATCTGGTTCCCGAGATGGATGAAGAGATTGCCGCAGCGCTAGCGGCGAATTTTACAGCTGAAAAGATTGCTGGCGAACTGGATTATTTTAATGGCGCTGACCGCACGGCATTTGAGCGGCCCTATGGCATTGCATGGTTTCTGCAGTTGACCACCGAGCTGCGCGAGATAGCTGATGGGAAAGACGACAAAGCCGAGCAGGCAAAGACTTGGCTCGCTAGGCTGGAGCCACTGGAGGCGTTGATTGTAGGGAATATCAAGGATTGGCTGCCGAAACTGGCTTATCCTATCCGGCTGGGCACTCACAATCAGTCCGCCTTTGCCTTTGGATTATTTCTCGACTGGGCCGCGCGCAGCGGTGATAGCGAAATGGCTAGCCTTGTACGGAACAAGGCATTGCGCTTCCATCGCAATGACCGAAATTGTCCTATGGCATATGAACCTTCGGGAGAGGACTTCCTCTCATCCTGCCTGATGGTCGCTGACCTCATGCGGCGAGTGATGGATGACCGCGAATATGCCAACTGGCTCTCGGACTTTTTGCCGATGATTCCGTCCGATGGTAGCGATGACTGGCTGGAAGTTGGCATTGTAAATGACCCGACCGATGGTAAATTGGTGCATCTGGATGGACTTAATCTGTCGCGGGCCTGGGCACTGGAGGGTATGGCTTCAGCGCTTCCAGCGGACGACAAGCGCCGTGCATCGCTTCTTGCATCGGCGAACCTTCACGGTAATTCCGGCGAGGAATCTGTCCGCACGCCGCATTATTCCGGCAGTCACTGGCTGGCTAGTTTCGCGACCTATTGGCGGACCCGGAGAGGAATTGGTTCAAGCGGGAGCAGTCCGGCTTCGTGAAACTTGATCCTGCCCTTGGATCGGCATTTGCCGGGGGCCGGACGTCGATGCTGCTCGATCGGCTGTTCCCCGTTAACAAAGGCCTGGCGATCAAATCGATATTGGGCATCTGGGGTGCCTATTTCCTTTTTGTATCCGTTCGGGCATTTTTCATAGTGCAAACCAATGCAGACGCGCTGTTCGTCCAGCGTATTTTGATGACCGGTATCTGTATTTTGATCACGTGGCTGCTTTATCGCTTGCTTGTCACAGTGCGCCGCAACGGAATGGCGGCGGCGATATTCATGCTATTTTTACCGACCATGATTCTGGCCAATTGCATAGCAATCCTTGACCAAATTATCTTTAATCATGATGCGGCGCTGTTCGATTTTTCCTATCTGCTAGATCCGGTTGAATTCGCATTGTTTGACTGGACCTATATTCTGGACGAGGCATTTACCCGCTATTTCATTCTAGCTGGCTGGGGTGCTCTATATTTGGCCCTAGCCCATAGTCGCGATTTGCAGCGGATGATGGTGCACAGCCGACATCTGGAGAAGGCGAACCGTGAAAGCGAATTGCGGGCCCTACGTTATCAGTTAAATCCGCATTTCGTATTCAATGCGCTCAATTCGGTTAGCAGCCTGATAATTGACCGGAAAAACAAGCAGGCCGAAAAGCTGGTAGATGATCTGGCGGACTATATGCGCGCTGTTCTGACTGATGGCGGCGAGGATATGGTGGCGGTAGAACATGAAATTGCGCAGCAGGTTCGCTATCTCGAGATAGAGCGCATGCGTTTTCCCGATCGATTATATTATGATGTCAACATCGACTCGGCCGCCAATGGTTGGATGATACCAGCATTGATTATTCAGCCGTTGATCGAAAATGCAGTCAAATATGGTGTTTCTAAAACGGAGCATCCGGTCAACATTATCATCTCGGCCCAGAAAGAAGGCGATCGCCTGTGCATTAGCGTTGCCAATGATGGCCGAGTAAAAAGATTTGCTGATCAAATCGATGACCGGGTGGCGGGGACCGGGACGGGGCTTATCAATATTCAGGATCGGCTGCGAGCGTTATATGGCCAAAACGCCACTCTGCTTCTGGCAAATAACAACGCCGGAATGGCCACCGCCACGATAGTCCTGCCGGACCCATCCCTGATTTTCCAGGATATTTGAAGATGCCCGAAAATCCGCCATCGGTTTTGATTGTTGATGATGAACCGCTCGCTCGTTCCCGCCTCAAGGCGCTGTGCGAACGTACCGGACTCTTCGGAGTGACGGAATTGGCCAATGGTGGCCGGCACGCCCTCGAGAAAATTCGGCAGTTACAACCCGATATCCTGTTGCTTGATGTCGACATGCCCGATTTATCGGGCCTTGAAGTGGCGGAGTTTTGCGCAGGCGTGACGTGGATGCCGGAAATAATTTTTACAACGGCGCACGTTAAATATGCGGTTCAGGCGTTTCGTTTGGAAGCCACCGACTATCTCTTGAAACCGGTCAAGGAGGCGTTGCTGAGAGAGGCGGTCGAACGCGCCATCGCCAATCTTGCGCGCCGCCGCGTCGACTGCGCGCAGGATATCACTCAACGCCTCTGGGTGCAGGACGGGACCGGATCACTGCAACTGATCGTTTCGCATATCGAATGGGTTGAAGCGGAACGCGACTATATGCGGCTATATTTGCCGGGCCGCAGCTATTTGTTGCACCAATCCATGTCCTCTCTGGAAAGCCAATTGCCCGACAGCCTGTTTGTGCGCGTTCACCGGTCGACCATCGTCCGGCGTGACTGTATCTCGGAAGTTCGCCGGAAAGGGCGCAGACTATTTCTAGTCCTGCAGGACGGCAGTAAGTTGGCGATTGGGCCCCGCTATGCGGACAGAATTATCGGTACTGCTCAAGCAGGACGCTTGGGAGGGTCCGAAACTGTAACCGAATAACGTGGTACAGGGGCCGGCTGCATCATTCCGTCGACATCGACAAAAGTCTGCCGTGCGACATTATGCGGGTGTTCCTTTGCTTCCGTTAGCGAGAGGACAGGTGCAAAGCAGATGTCAGTTCCTTCCATCAAGTCGCACCATTGTGCGCGGGTCTTGGTTTTGAATAGCGCGGTCAGTTTTCCCTTCAGCGCCGGCCATAGTTTCGGATTCATCTGCGCGTCGAAACTTGAATCTTCGGCGAGGCCGGCCACTTCCCGAAGCTGCGTATAAAACTGCGGCTCGATGGAACCGATGGAGATAAATTTGCCGTCGGAAGTCTCATAGCTGTCGTAAAAATGCGCACCGGTATCCAATAGGTTGACGCCGCGTTCATCTTTCCATTGCCCAATATTATGAAAGTCGAAAAT
>CAJQNR010000091.1 GCA_905479715.1 uncultured Sphingorhabdus sp. | reverse complement strand
TCGTTGGTGCGCGCGGTATCCCTGATGTCGAAGGCGGCATCGAAAAAAATGCGGAAAGACTCTTCCCTCTCATCGCCGATCAGGGCTGGAAAGTGTGCGTTGCAGGCTGGAAGCCATATATGCAAGCCAGCCACTATCGCGGCGTTTCACTATGGGCTGCGCCAACGCCGGGTTTCGGCAAAATTGATGAACTGGTCTGTGCAATTTTAACATGGTTCAAAGCATTGCGCATGCGTCCGGATATCGTTCATCTGGCGGGGCTGGAACCGGCATTGTTACTGTGGGCCTACAAGCTCATCGGATGCAAAATTGTTGTGCGCTTGGGGGCCGATTGTCACCAGCGCCCCTGGAGCCGGGCCGGAAAGCTGCTCATGCGATGCGCCAGATATCAACTGCGCTGGGCGGACAGCATCATCGCTGTCACGCCGGCTTTGGCGAAAAAATTGCAGGCTTCGGGCATCCGGAACGATATCCATGTCGTCGGCAACGCGCTCGACCGGACAGAAAATCTCGAGGAAGGCCCGGGCACGCAGGTCAACGGGGACTATATTCTGTTCGTCGGCCAGATACCCCAGCAGAAAAATATTCACAGTCTGATTTCTGCCTTTCGTGTCTTTGTCCAAAGCCATCCCAAAATGCAATTGGTGATCGTCGGCCAATGGGACAAACGGGCGCGGCGCAAACAAATCGAGGCTCTCGGCGACGATCGGATCGTGATGCTGGGCAGTTTGCCGCGATCCAGTCTTGCCTCGCTCTATCGAGGGGCGCGTTTTTTCGTGAACCCGTCGATCCGCGAAGGCCATTCCAACACCCTGCTCGAAGCGATCAGCTTCGGCTGTCCGGTCCTGTTGAGCGATCTCCCGGAAAACCGGGATCTACGGCTCAACGCAAAACATTATTTCAGTCCGGGCAATATGCGCAGCATGGTCAGCGCCCTCGACCGGGCCCACGCCAATCCGGATGTTTTCCGGGTAAACTGCAATCGCTTCCCGCAATGGGAAAAAATTGCCGAACAGACGATACATGTCTATGAAAAACTGTTCACCGATGACGCGATCCGTCCCGTTTCCAATGCCCGGTCAACAGGAGTATAGAAGAGTCGGTCGGCGGCACTTGTCGATGCCCGCCCAACAGCATTGAACCGGCACATGGCGGCTTAGACTATATCCTCGAAAGCCTTCAGATATTCCAGGATTTGCGCATCAGGAAGCACGTCAGCATATTTCGCCTGCATATCGAAGAGATTGGCTTCATGAGGCCCTTCGTGACGGTCACCCACGGATTGCCGGGCAATGATCGGAATGAAACCATGGGAACAGCAGTCGACACAGGTCGCCCGGACGCAACCACTGGTCGTCAGGCCGGAGATGATCAAACTGTCATTGCCATTGGCGGTCAGGGTCGATGCCAGCGAAGTCCCGAAAAAGGCACTGGGATATTGTTTGGAAATGACCAGTTCATTCTTGTCGGGAACAAGCCCCTCCGGCCAGCCGCCCATTGGATGGCCGGCGACAAAATTGGCCAGCGGTGCCACTTTTTGCGTGAACCGCCCCCCGTCAATCAGCGACGGCGCATAAGCCACATTGGTGTAGACGATCAGAATCCCGGCCCGCCGCGCCGCATCGCGCAACGCAATCGCATGCTCCAGTGTCTCCTCGACGCCGGCGTATAACGGGCAGTCTTTGTCAAAATAGGCCTGGACAAAATCAACCAGGACGAGCGCCGGCTTGCGACCGAAACCAAGACCGCCGTCAAAAACGCCGGCATAATTGTCATTTGCATCATCGGTCATGACGGAAAGGATATATGCCGGCGCCGGACGCCGCAATCATCAGAATTTATACCCGATCTCGACACCGAGGCGGCGCAGTCCACCGGGTGAAATGAACGACCCGCCAAATTCCACCGCGGTAATCACATCGTTGAGATAATGTTTGTCGAGCAGATTGTCGGCAAAGGCGGTGACATTCCAGTTGTCGCCTTCCAGTCCGAAACGCAGATCGAGAACACCATAGGCATCGCGCTGGGTAACCGACATATCACCGTCGCCAACAAAGGCCGGCAGCGCCAGCGCCGAACCGGGCAACAGACCGCTGAACAGGGTCGGACCGATGTCCTCCTGGACGGTGTGGAACCAGGTCGGCCCGGTAATGCGATAATCGGCGCGCATCACCAGATCAAAGCTGCTCGCGATCGGAGCCACCATCTGGGTGCCCAGATTGATCGTATAATCTGCGGTATGAGGCGACTTGTTGCCAACCGTATAGGGACGGGAAGCATTGGCTTTGATCTCGCTTTCGGTGACATTGACCGAGCCAAAAATATCCCAGCCCTCGACAATCTCCGCATTGGCGTTGAATTCCACCCCGTAGATATCGACCTTGTCGATATTCGAGACCACGCGGAGCAGTCCGAATGCACCGACAAAAAATTCGAAAAACTGCATGTCATCGACTTTGGTATAATAGCCGGCAAGATCGAAAGTGATCGCACCATTGGCAGCCGATCCCTTGAGACCAGCCTCGAATGCGCTGGATGTTTCCTTGCGGTAAACATCGTTGATCAGCACGTTGGTGCCGAGAAACTGGTTGAAATTCTGATCGACAATGGCGGCGGAACCCTGATTGTTGAAGCCGCCTGATTTGAAACCGATGCCCCAGTTGGCGTAAATATTCAGGTCGTCGGTCAGGCCATAGCGCAACGACAGCTTTGGCTGCAGCTCCTTGAATGTCTCCTTCTGGTCCGGGATCGCGCCAAAAGCCTGTCCCGGGTTGATCGGACCGCCGGTGATCGGATCGGTTACCAGCGGGACCCGGCTCGAAACTTCGCGCTGCTCGATATCGTAGCGCAACGCCAGACTGGCATTGAAATTGTCGGTGACTTCATATTCCAGCGAACCAAAGGCGGCATAGACATTAGTGTTGAAATTGTCGGAAAATAGTTGCGACGTCGGGTTGCTGCTGTTCGCATCATTGTACAATTGCCTGATGACCCCCTGCCCGAGATCAGCGCCGAGACTGACGCCGACATCGCGGTCGATATTCAGATAATAACCACCGATCTGCCAGTGCAGCGGTCCGTCGCCATTGGACGCCAGCCGTATTTCCGCGCTGATATCGGTCTGTTCGCGAATCTGATACTGCGTGCCGTCACAGGTCGTAGGACTATAGGCCCCGAGAGTAGACCCGTTGGCCGGATCAAAAATGAACGGGATCGGATTATTGCCGACGAAGGTCGGCGCATTGAGCGGATATCCGGTCAGCTGGGCGGTCGACGCAAAGCAGCTGTTGGATGCGTCTATTGATGCCTGGGTCGCGCCGGGGAACGTATAGCGCGCGAAATCCGCCGAAGTGCCATCGGCGGTGAGAGACTGGTCCACATCGCTGTACAGGGCCCAGGCGGTCAGCGTCACGGCATCAAATTCATGGGTCAGCTTGACCGATGTTTCGAACGTGGTCTGGTCATTGGTCGGGCGGATATTGGAATAATAAGCGAACCCGTGTTCGTTCACATCTTCGAAAAAGGCCGGATCGACACCAGCAAAATTGGGCAGATGGAATGACGTATTGAAATTGATCGACGCACCCGAAAGATCGGCATAGCGCGCTTTCACATCGACTTCTGTTGAATCACCCAATTCGGCGATAAAACGTCCGTCGACCGACCAGGTTTCCTGATCATCGACCACCTTTGCATTGTTCAGGAAGCTGTTGCGGTAAAAGCCGTCGGTGGTGTTGTAGGAGGCCGACAGCACCAGTCCGGCGCTTTCACCGACCGGCGTCGAAATATAAGCGGAGGCCTTGTACGTATTGTCCTCTGCGGCACTGACCTTGACCCCGCCTTCGAGAATATCACTCGGCTTGAGCGTCTGGATGACAATCGCACCAGCGGCGGCATTGCGGCCGTAAAGCGCGCCTTGCGGGCCTTTCAATATTTCGATCTGGCGCAGCGTGCCCTGATCCTGGTTGAGCTGCGCGGTATTGGTCTTGAGTATGCCATCCACCACCAAGGCGACGGAACTTTCTGCATCGCGTGCGCCGTTGATGCCGCGAATGTTGATCTGGGTGTCACCCGCTTCCGCGGTACCACTGACAATCGTCACGCCCGCGGTGAGCTGGACGAATTCATCGGCCTGCTGGACACCGGTGCGATCGAGCATGTCTTCGGTAAACACGGTGACCGACGCGGGAACCTCGGCGAGCAATTCGTCCTGGCGCCGCGCCGTCACGATGATGACATTGCTGTCTTCGCCTTCACTCGCTGACTGGTCGCCGCCGACCTGAGCCAGCGCCGGATTGAAACCGACCAGCGCGGCGAAACCGGCTGACAGTGAAAGAGCTGTTTTGATATTCTGCATTTTATACCTTCCCTGAATGGTATGGTTCGCAGGCCTT
>CAJQNR010000090.1 GCA_905479715.1 uncultured Sphingorhabdus sp. | reverse complement strand
CCGTAGATGCGCCCGGTCCGGACCAACGGTGCATGGGCCAGGGCCAGGGTCCCGGCCGACAGGACATCTTCATTCTCGCCCATTTGCGCGCGGAGCCAGCGTGTCATGTCAACAATATCGCTGCTGACGCCAGCGGCAGCGGGAATGCGCCAGTAGGATTCCACCGGCGTCCGCACCTCATCGCCGTGATGGGGGCGTGCCCAGCTTTGCGCGCCGGTGAGGCCTGCCATACCGAATTGGGCACTTTTCATGCCGAGCGGTTCAAATAACTGCTTTTGCACCGCATCGGAATAGGTCGTCCCCACTGTCCTCTCCAATATCTCATGCACCGTATCAAAGGCAATATTCTGGTAACTGTGACAGCTGCCCGGCTCGCATTGCAGCGGCGCTGTCGCAAGCTGCGCACGGAGCTCTACGGGATTTTCGTCGTCCTCGAGCTTGCTATCATAGGCATTTTTGGTGAGACCCGTCTGGTGCGACAGGAGCTGCGCCAATGTTATCCGCGACTCTGCGCCGCCGGGAAGTCTGAGCGAGGACGGCCAACTGTTGAGTGGTGCGTTGAGATCAAGCCTGCCCTCTTCCGACAATTTTGCGGCCAGCGAACCCGCCACGCCTTTTGATACCGAGGCCCAGCGGAATATCGTCTGCGGGACGACCCGCTCTCCGGTGCGCTTGTCCGTTACCCCGTAGGTGCCGACAAAGCGAAGATCGCCATCCTCGACAATGGCAACCGCCAGCCCCGCCATTTCCGGTCGTGCTGCCAGAACCGCAAAGTCGTGGTCAAGGCCGCGATAATCAATATTACCCTGCCAGTCTTCGGGTCGGGTGGGCAGCCTCTTTTCAACTTCCGCTGCCTTCAGGGGCGGTAGCGGAAAACCGCTTTGCTGTTCGACAAGCCCGCGATAACCATACCAGCCGACGAGCAACAATGCCGCCAGCCCGAACAGCAACGCCAGATATTTTTTCATCGGCAATATTCTATAAGGCGATTTCATAGGCAGCGGTGGTTTTCGCCGCAACTTCATCGGCGTCAACACCCGGAGCCAGTTCAATCAGCTTGAACGGACTGTCATGATCATCCCGTTTGAACACGCAAAGATCGGTGATGATCATGTCGACGACGTTGGTACCGGTCAGCGGCAAGGTGCATGCAGGAATGAACTTGGGACTGCCGTCTTTCGCGCAATGGTCCATCACGACGATGATTTTCTTCACGCCCGCGACCAGATCCATCGCACCGCCCATGCCCTTGATCATCTTGCCGGGAATCATCCAGTTGGCGATATCCCCATTTTCAGCGACTTCCATGGCGCCCAATACGGTCAGATCGATATGGCCGCCGCGAATCATCGCAAAGCTGTCGGAGGAGCTGAAATAGCTCGAAGAGGGCAGTTCACTGATCGTCTGCTTGCCGGCGTTGATCAGATCGGGGTCTATTTCATCCTCATAGGGAAAGGGTCCGATACCGAGCATCCCGTTCTCGCTTTGCAGCGTGACCTCTACCCCCTCCGGAATATGGTTGGCGACCAGTGTCGGAATACCAATCCCGAGATTCACATAATAGCCGTCTTGTAGTTCCTGAGCAGCCCGAGCGGCCATTTCATCACGAGTCCAGGGCATATTCATCCTTCTTTCTCAACCGGTATTGCATTTGCGGCTTCATTCGCTTCCACGAGAGGAGGCGGGGTCAGAAACCAGCCGTTATCGAACATATTCTCCAGCGTGATTGCCCCATCGGGATCCCGCAAATAATCATATAGTTCATCAAAGTCCGCGCGGTCATCCCCCGCCATCGCAACAATACAATAATTGCGCGCGGCATCCCAGCGCCGGACCTGTTTGCGATCATCCCCGCCCCGATCAAGGAAAAGAAAATCATCGGACTCAGATTGCGAGAAACCGGCTTCATTCAGAATTGCCGAAATTTTCTCGGATGCCGCAACGGGTTGGTCCGATAACCAGATCACGCTGATTTCAGCCGCACGCAGGCTAGCCAGCACTTCAATCAGACCATTTTGCCGGTACAGCGTCTCCGCTTTTGTCCAGTCGCCGCCGGTTGTGTCATCGAGATCAATGGCCACAGCCAATGGCTTGCCCTCGCACGCCATGGTTTTCGGCTTGAAAATATCAACCCGCGGAATCAAAACTACCGATTCAATGCCCTCTCCCGCTTCCAGCCTCGCCGATTGCTGCAGAGCATGGGCCGCAAATCCGGCATAGGGTGAAGCATTGGAGCCCGGCGGCCGATAGAATTGGGAAATATAATCCTCCGCGTCCCCGCCAAGATCGACCTCGGCTATCTCGAAAGCGCCCCCCTTTCCGGAGAACGCCTTTTCCGCCGCCGGCAAGCCATCATTCGCGTCATTATCGTAGCCGACCGTAACCTTGCCCAAGGGCATCGCAAGGTCGATTGCGCCGGACGCGACCATTTCGCGCTTCGCTGCGGCGCGATCAACCTGTTGCTTGCCCATCGTCCCCAGAGCCGCAAGCGGCAGCAATGCCGCGACGCAACCGGACAGCATCGGCAAAATGGCCAGACCAGCCAAAGACAGGCGCATCCGGACCATCAGGCGTCTTCACGCTCCCGGGTCATGCGGAATTCGATTTTCTTGTCATAAGGCGCGCCGTTGATCAGCCGTTTGACATATATGCCCGGCAAGTGGATGCAATCCGGGTCCAGTTCGCCGACTTCGACAATTTCTTCGACCTCTGCAATGCAGATCTTGCCAGAGGTTGCCATCGGGGCGTTGAAATTTCGCGCGGTTTTGCGGAACATCAAATTGCCCGCCTTGTCCGCTTTCCAGCCCTTGATAAGACAGAGGTCTGCATAGATACCGTGCTCGAGAATATAGGTCTCGCCATCGAAATTTTTGTGCTCCTTGCCTTCCGCAACCTGGGTCCCGACACCGGTCTTGGTGTAGAAGCCC
>CAJQNR010000089.1 GCA_905479715.1 uncultured Sphingorhabdus sp. | reverse complement strand
CCAATATTTGAATTGAATTCAATTCAAATATTGGGTAGGCAGACGATATAAACAGATTACGGAGCGGCCCCATGAACCTGGCGAACAAGATTGAAACAGCAGCGGCGGACCTCGCCCCCTATTTGCACGGTCGCAGTTTTGACGACGCCTGGGACCAGTTTCAGGAAGAAGGCTATGTCATCTTCACCGATGTCCTGAGCCCCGAACAGCTGGAACAGCAGCGCGCGGCGCTCAAGCCCTGGATCGACGCCGACATCCGCGGCCGCAACAATTTCGAGGGCGACCGGTCCAACCGGATCTACGGGATGCTCGACAAGGACCCGGTCTTCGCCGACCTGATTTCCCATCCGCTGCAACTGGCCTTTGCCGAACGCGAGCTCGGCCAAAGCTGCCTGCTCTATGCCTGCCTCGCAATCAACCTGCATCCCGGCGAAACCGTCCAGCCCTGGCATTTTGATGACAGCCACTGCGGCCTCGCCCGGCCACGCGACCCGCTCAGCCTGTCGACCTTCTGGTCGATCAGCGAGACCACCGAGACTAATGGTGCCACGGAAATCATTCCCGGCAGCCACAAATGGGGCAAGGAACAGCCGACCGGTGCCAATCGCGGTTCCGATTTCAAAACCGGTGTCACCGACAAAAAGGACGGCAGCAAGGATGATCACGCCGGCATGATCAAGGCGACCATGCCGGCCGGTTCGCTGATGATCGCCAAGGGGACGTTATGGCATCGCGGCGGCGGCAATGATTCCGAAGGCGATCGCCTGATCGTGACGCCGCAATTTTGCAAGGGCTGGTGTCGGCCGCTGGAGCAGCAATTGCTCGCCGTCTCTCCCGAAAAAGTGGCGCGCTTCCCTAAACGGGTGCAGGAACTGCTGGGCTATAATATCCATCCGCCGTTCATGGGCTATGTCGACGGCATGCATCCGGGCAGGATTTTGTCGGCCCAAAGCGACTGATCATCGATATACCGACGGAAGCCTTATTGTTCAGGGAAGAAAATAGATGAAGGCGCTGAACATGCGCTCGACATGCGTTTCGACTGGCGGCCGCTGACCCTCGACATTCCAGGCTATCTCAGGTCGGCGCGCAAAAGGAGAGGCAAGTCTGTCGGAAACACCCGCAGCGCGAGTCAGTGATAACGGGTTAAATATGCCTGTCTTAATCTACCGGACAGACCATGCCGATCTTGATGATGAGACGGTCATGGCGCCCCTGCTCTCCGCGATGCAAAGATCCGTTCCCGACTCGCAATCGGCCCGCGCCAAGCTGCTTTCGATTCGGGCCGAAGCGGAAGAATCGGGCATTTTCGAATCACCCTCCTATATCATTGCCGACCAGCTGTTCGTTGGCCGGGAGCATCTTCCGTGGATAGGGTCGCTGATCGAAGCGGCCAAAGTCACGTAAAATCCCACTCTTTTCTTGCGAAACCGGTAATCTGCAGTTAAAGGGCTGGTTCTTTCCTAAATCATGCATATATCCGAACACGGTCAAACGACCGACACCCGGAGTTTATGCGGGAACCGGGAAGCGAATTTAAGGAATCAAGCATGGCGAAAGTCAATCCAGGCGAATTCATGAATCAGGTCAAGGCCGAGACCAACAAGGTCGTCTGGCCCACCTGGCCCGAGACCGTCCGTACGGCGATCCTCGTACTGATCATGACGACTATCCTCGGATTGTTTTTTCTGGGCGTTGATTCAATTTTTAACGGGCTTGTCGCCTGGCTCTTGAGCCTCGCTTAATTCCCAACAGATTTTTAGGTTATTCGCATGGCACGCTGGTATATCATTCACGCTTATTCGGGCTTTGAACACAAGGTCAAGGAAGCGATCGAGGCTGACGCCAAGCGTCTCGGCCTGACCGAACTGGTCGAGGATATCGAAGTCCCGACCGAAACCATTACCGAAGTGAAACGCGGCAAGAAGATCCAGTCGGAGCGAAAATTCTTCCCCGGCTATGTACTCGCCAAGCTGGAAATGACCGATGATGTCTATCACTTGGTCAAGAACCAGCCCAAGGTAACCGGCTTCCTCGGCAGCAGCGGCAAGCCGCAGGCGATCAGCGAAGCCGAAGCGGCCCGCATTCTCAACACCAAGGAAGAAGCCGCCAATGCTCCGAAAGAACGGATCACGGTCAGCTACGAAATTGGCGACGAGGTCAAGGTCAAGAGCGGCCCGTTCAACAGCTTCAACGGCATTGTCGAAGAACTCGATTTCGACAAGAACAAGGTCAAGGTTTCCGTGTCCATCTTTGGCCGCGCAACCCCGGTCGAACTGGACTTTGGCGAAGTCGACCTGATCAGCTAGTTTTCATGTTCCGGATCAGGTCCGGAGCAGTATAAAATTCCGGAGCTTGCTCCAGAATACCACTGTGGGAGGAGGGTTCGCTCTCCGTTTGACCACTTAATTTGCGGGAACGGCAATTTCGCCAATCCCAAAAGAATGAAAGGACAGCCAAATGGCTAAAAAAATTGATGGCTATATCAATTTGCAAGTGCCCGCCGGTACTGCAAATCCATCCCCGCCAATCGGCCCAGCATTGGGTCAGCGCGGCGTCAATATCATGGATTTCTGTAAAGCGTTTAACGCCGCAACAGACAAGCTTGAAAAAGGCACGCCGATCCCGACGAAGATTACCGTCTATTCGGATCGCAGCTTCACCTTCGAAACCAAGACACCGCCAGCCAGCTATCTGATCAAGAAGCTCGCCAAGCTGAAAAAAGGTTCGAGCGAACCCGGCAAGGAATCAGGCGGAACGATCAAGGCTTCGCAGATCAAGGAAATCGCCGAAACGAAGATGGTCGACCTCAATGCCAATGACATTGAACAGGCAATGAAAATCATCGCAGGCAGCGCACGCTCGATGGGCGTCGATGTGGTGGAGGGATAAGAACATGGCAAAACTCTCCAAAAAAATGCAGGCTATCAATGCCAAAGTTGATCGCGAAAAACTGTACGGCGTCGATGAAGCAATCAAGACGCTGAAAGACCTCGCTTCGACTTCCAAATTTGATGAAACGCTTGATGTTGCAATCAACCTCGGTGTCGATCCCCGCCACGCTGACCAGATGGTTCGCGGCGTGATCTCGCTGCCAGCCGGAACCGGCAAAACAGCGCGCGTTGCCGTCTTTGCCAAGGATGCGAAAGCAGACGAAGCGAAAGAAGCCGGCGCAGACGTTGTTGGTGCGGAAGACCTGATGGAAGCCATGCAAGGTGGCGACCTCAACTATGATCGCGTCATCGCCACCCCGGACATGATGGGTGTTGTCGGCCGTCTCGGCAAGGTGCTTGGTCCCAAGGGCCTGATGCCGAACCCGAAACTGGGCACGGTCACCCCGAACGTCGCGCAAGCGGTCAAGGACGCCAAGGGCGGACAGATCGAATATCGCGTCGAAAAAGCGGGGATCATCCACAATGGCATCGGCAAGACGAGCTTCTCCGAAGCCGATCTGCGCAAGAATTTCGATGCCCTGATCGATACCGTAATCAAGGCGAAGCCAACCGGCGCCAAGGGCAAATATGTCCGCAAGGTCGCGTTGAGCACAACCATGGGCCCAGGCCTCAAGATTGATCTCGGCGAGATTGAAGGCGCCTGATTCGCCATCCGTTGCTCCGGCGAACGTCGGGGTTAACACAAAAAGCTGCTAGAAGAAGGCCGGGCGCAATCCCGGCCTTTTTTCATGCGCCCTATTATCTATAAGGACCGATATGACGAAATTGCAGATCAGTGCGGAACTATCCTACCGCCTCCCCGCGCCCTGCACCATCCTGGTCCAGGTCGAGGCAGCAGCGACGTCCGACCAGACGCTCACGGACGCCCATATCGACATCGGCCCGACCAGCAGCAAAAGCGTGATCCCCGCCCATGATGGTATCGGCAGCAGAACATGGACCGTCCAGCAGGAACAGCTCACCATTCGCTATGACGCAGGGGTGGCGATTGATCGCACCAATCCGGATTTTTCCATCCTGCCTGCAACCGCCCTCTCCGATCTGCCCGGCGAAGCCGTGCCCTATCTGTTCAATTCGCTCTATTGTTCGGTCAACGCTTTTGATCCGGTCGTGACCGGCGAATTTGCGGGGCTCAGCGGCGGCCCGCTGGTGGCGGCCATGGCCGATTATATCGAACGGACCATGACCTATGGCTCCGATGTCGACAATGCCAACAGCAACGCCCAGCAGAGTTTTGCCGCGCGCAAGGGCGTTTGCCGCGACTATGCCCATATCCTGATCAGCATGGCCCGCGCTGCCGACATCCCAGCACGCTTTGCCAGCACCTATGCGCCCGATGTCCGGCCGCAGGATTTTCACGCCGTGCCAGAGGTTTTTCTGGACGGCCGCTGGCATCTGATCGACCCCACCGGCATGGCGCAAGCAAGCGACATGGCGGTGATCGGCGTCGGCCGCGATGCCACAGACGTCTCGTTCCTCACCGCCTTCGGCAGCATGAATATGGTCGAGCAGCGGGTCGGCGTCTCACGCGCCTGAGTCGCCGCGTATAATTTCCCGCTTTCAAACCGCAGGGCTTTTCCGGTAGACTTGGCATCGGACAACTTCCGGGAAGAAAATATGCACAAGGGTTCCTGCCTCTGCGGCGCGGTCAAAATTGAAGTCACCGGCGACCTGCCCGAGGGCGATGCCTGCCACTGTACCCTGTGCCGCAAGCAGTCCGGCCATTACTGGGCCTCGATCGACGTCCCGACCAGCGCCGTCACCATCAAGGGCGAAGACCATATCCGCTGGTATCACTCCTCGGAAAAGGTCCGTCGCGGCTTCTGCGATACCTGCGGCGCCTCCCTGTTCTGGGATCCGATCCACCACGACAAGATCGCCATCGCGATGGGCTGCCTCGACCTGCCGACCGATACGAAAATCTGGAGCCATATCTTTGTCGCCGACAAGGGCGACTATTACGAGATCGAATCGGGCGTTTTGCAGCGCGACCAGTAGGCTGCACGCATGACGAAATATTTCTGAAATATTTGAGTCTCCGAACCTTCACATAATCAAAGCTAGCTCGTCATCTATCCAGCCTATTGCCCCTGACCGAGGCGATGGGGGTTAGCTGATTCTACTCCGTGTCGTTTGAACACCAGTTTCAAATCTAAAGTCTGCGGAGACAAATCCATGTTGAATAAGCAATTCCGTTCTGTTCTTTTCGCCAGTGCAGCAGCGCTCGCGGTAAGCGCCTGTGGCGCTGACGATGTCGCGTCACCAGGTGAAGGCAATCTGGTTATATTGCCAACCCCGACCCCAACGCCAACACCGACCCCGACACCCACCCCGACTCCGGTGGCCGGAACGCCAGCAACCGATTGTCCGACCGGCACAGCCAATGTCGGAACCATTACCACCGGCAATGGCGAGGAGGCTCGCAACTGTCAGGTATCGGGCGTGATTCAGGGCAATCTTGTTTTGCCCAAACGTGCCGACACCGAAAACACCGTATATTCCCTGTCCGGCGGCGTTGAAGTCGGCATTGACGGCGGCGCACAAGGCATTCTGACGATCGAACCCGGCGTGACCATTTTTGGTTCGTCTGGCGGCGATTATCTGCTCGTCAACCGCGGGTCGCAGCTGTTTGCCGAAGGAACGGCATCTGCTCCGATCATCTTCACCTCGCGTCAAAATATATTGGGAACAGCCGGTGTCGACAGCATCGGTCAATGGGGTGGCATTGTCATCCTTGGCCGCGCACCAATTTCCGATTGTGCTACCGGCGGCGCATCCAATCCCAACGGGACGCGCACCGACTGCGAAGCGATCGTCGAAGGGCCGGCCAACGCGGTTTACGGCGGCACATTACCTACCGACAGCAGCGGCCGGATGTCCTATTTGCAGGTTCGCTATCCCGGCTTTGAAGTCTCTCCGGGCAACGAGCTGAACGGCATCACTCTGGCCGGTGTAGGCAGCGGAACCTTCTTCCAGAATATTCAGGTCCACAACAGTTCCGATGATGGCGTCGAATGGTTCGGTGGTCGGGTAAACGGCAAGAACCTGGCCTTTACCGGCATTGATGATGACTCGGTTGATTCGGACTCGGGCTATCAGGGCGCCAACCAGTATGTCCTCGCGGTTCAGCGCGTCGGCGGCGGCGATCATGTCATGGAAGCCGATTCCAACGGTGACGAAGATGCCGAACCACGCCAGCGTCATCTGCTCGCAAATGTCACCTTCGTTTCCAGCGGTCAGGATCATGTCATCCTTCTGCGCGGCGGCGGTGATTATGAATTTTACAATACCGTCTTCAATAGCGCGGCAGCGTGCATCGACATTGACAGCGCGACAACCATCCAGGCGGCAGGCGCAGCTGCGGATGAAAATGGTCCACCCGTTTTTCAATCCGTGTTCATGAGCTGTGCGACGTCATTTGTGGATGACGGCAATATTACGGTTGCCGAAATCCAGACGATTTTCAATGCTGGTACCAACAACACGGCAAGCGGCACATCCACTCTTGCCAATGCTTCGGCGGCCTTCCCGTTCATCAACGGTGCCAATGAAAATGCCGTCACGCCATTTGCAACCAGTGGAGCGAACAGCTTTTTCGAAGACGCCGCCTATATCGGCGCGGTCCAGGATGCGAACGACACGCGTTTCCAGGGCTGGACCTGCGGTCTTTATGCCAATGACTGCATAGTCGCTCCGACGATCGGCTGAATTCCAACTGACCTGAGGGATGGCGGCTCACGGGAGCCGTCATCCCGTTTTTTATTATTTGACGAGGATCTCATCCGATGAAAAAGCGCGCAACGCTAATCGCCAGCTTGATGTTGGGAAGCACATTGACTTCCCCGGCTGCCTACGCCCAGTCTGCAAATGAGGCAGAAAATGTGGATGTTGAACAGCCCGGCCAGGAGGAAGTCGACATCTCGGCGCCCGGTGGCAGCAGCAATGTCATTATCGTGCGCGGCCAGTTCATCCCCGATCCCGTCCGTGCCACGCCGGAAGTGGTGACGGTTCTCGGGGAAGCGGAAATCGCGCGGACAGCCGACGGCGATATCGCCGGATCCCTGCAGCGCGTAACCGGACTGAGCGTTGTTGGCGGGCGTTATGTTTTTGTTCGCGGTCTTGGTGAACGCTATTCGCTGGCTCTGCTGAACGGCCTTCCCCTGCCCTCACCGGAACCACTGCGTCGCGTTGTCCCGCTTGATCTTTTTCCGACCAGTGTCATTGCATCGACCGTCGTTCAGAAAAGCTACTCGGCCAATTATCCCGGCGAATTTGGCGGCGGGGTTATCAACCTCACCACCAAGGCCACGCCGGATGAGCCATTTCTAAAATTCAGCACCAGCCTGAGCGGTGACAGCGAAACCACCGGCAAACTTGGCTATACCTATGATGGTTCGGATACCGATATCATCGGCTATGATGGCGGCTTGCGCGATATTCCAGCCGGTCTTGCCCAGGCGCTCGAGCAGAATATTCCGATCTCTGTCGGCACCGAATTTTCCAGTCTCGATCTCCAGAATTTTGCAGCCAGCCTGAACAATGCCGAAACCAACCTCATCCAGCGCAATACCGATATCCCCGCCAATTTCTCGGCGGAACTAACCGGTGGTACATCCTTTCTTGTCGGCGATGCCACGATCGGTGTGGTCGCGACAGCTGGTTATGAAAACAGCTGGCGGACGCGCGGCGGCATCCAGCAAACATCCCAGGGCATCGTCAATATAGACGGCAATCCCGGCCTGCTGCCGGATCAGGATTTCCGTTTTGTCACCACCGAAAACCGTATCGTGGTCAACGGACTGTTGGGCCTGTCGGCGGAATTTGGCGAGCATAAATTGCGCTTCACCAATCTCTATATTCACGACACGTCCAAAGAAGCATCGATCAAGGCCGGTGTCGATGCGATCAATGTCGATGAAGAAACATTGCTCAATCAGGGCCGTACCAGCTGGTTCGAGCGCCAGCTTTTCACCTCGCAATTTGTCGGTGAATTTGAATTTGGCGATTTCTCTCTCGACCTGCGCGGTGCCTACGCCAATTCCAAACGCGATGCGCCCTATCAACGGTCTTACAGCTATGCCTATGATGATCTGATCGCCAATGACTTTGTCAATGATCTGACCTCTCCCGGCGAATCGGCCCGGATCCAGTTCAGCAATCTCAACGATGATGTTTATGGTGGCGGCATCGATTTTGGCTATGAAACCGATATCGGCATTCCCCTCAACCTGTCGGCCGGCTATGCTTATTATCTCAATGATCGCCAGGCAGAGCGTCGTGACTTCCGTTTCGTGCCAGCCAATGGTCTGCCCAATCCGATAGACCAGGAACGGATCGATTTCCTCCTGTCGGATTATAATCTGCTGACCCACGAAATCGAATTGCGCGAAGTCGCAGCCCAGTCATCGGTTCCTGCCTATGAGGCCCAGCTTGAAATTCACGCAGGCTATGGACAGGTCGACGCCGAGCTGGCTGACGGTTTGCGCCTGAACCTTGGTGTCCGCTACGAAGATGCCGATCAGACCGTGACGCCGATTCTGTTGAGCGGTGCTGGCGGGAGCGCTGTTGCATCGGGCATAAGCAATGATTACTGGCTGCCGGCCGGAACGCTGACATGGAATTTTGCCGACGACATGCAATTCCGTGTTGCCGCATCGAAAACCATTGCCCGCCCGCAATTTCGCGAATTGGCACCGCAACAATTTCTTGATCTCGACACCGACCGGACCTTTATCGGCAACCCGCTGCTGACCGACAGTGAACTCACCAATATTGAAGGGCGGTTTGAATATTATCTTGGCGAGGGTGAGCGCGTCACGCTGGCAGGCTTCTACAAGAATATTGAAAACCCGATCGAAAATGTTGCGTTCGTTCAAGGCGGCGGGACTCTGTTTACAGGGTTCTCCAACGCCCCTTCGGCAACGTTGATCGGGGCCGAAGTCGAACTGGTAAAATATTTCCCGCTCTATGATCTGGGTAGCGGTTTCTTCGAAGACCGGCGGCTGCTGCTTGCGGCAAACTACACCTACACGAAATCCGAAATTCAGGTCGGTGCGGATGATCTGGCGATTAGTCCCGTCACTTTGCAGCCAACCGCTGCCGCCAATCTTTTCGACGACGGCGACCGTTTGACCGGACAGTCCACCCATGTTGCCAATCTGCAATTCGGGATGGAGCGCGAAGAAGGTGCCCTGTCCCAGCAAACAATGCTGTTAACCTATAACAGTCCGCGGGTGACCGCACGTGGGCCACAGGATCAGCCTGATCTGATCGAAAAGACCGGCTGGCGTCTCGATCTGGTTCTGCGCGAGGAGATGAATATCGCCGGACAGGACTTCGAACTGAAATTTGAAGCGCGAAATCTTCTGGGTACCGATTATAGCGAATCCCAGACATTGGGCGATACACAGATCCTCAACAATGCCTATGACGTCGGAACCAGCTTCACGATGAGTATCGGCCTGAACTTCTAGGCGCCAAACCCGATCTGAGGAAAGCAGGCCAATATTGTAATTTTTATGTAACGCAAGTGTCCCTCAGCCTTCACGAACCTATCGTAACTATAACACTTAAAGTGTTTTTTGCATGATTTGCAGACGGGACAGGCAATGAAGATTGGACAGGAAACAGGGCAAGGGACCTTTCTGGATTCCGGTGACGGCTCTCGATCGACGCCCGATCATCTCTCGCAGACGGGGCTCGAACCGGTCCTGCCTGTGACCGACATTTCCTATGATTTTGCCTGCAATCACGGGATATTGATGAAGGCAATTGACCGGGAAAGGCTGATTGTCGCATTGCAGGAGGATGCCGATCCGCTCAGTCTTCTGGCGGTCAGCCGGCATTTGGCTTTGCCGCTCGACGTCGAACGGGTGGACCGGCGCCATTTTGAAAAGCTGCTGTCGGCGCATTACGCGACCGATGCGGCTTTGCCCGAATGCCCGGATTGCGATGATACCGAGATCCTGAAGAATATCATCCTCCAGACCAGCAATGCCGAAAACCTGTCCGACATCCGGGATCAGCCGTCCAGCGTCCGGCTGATCCACGCCATGATTGCCGAAGCCGCACGACAGGGTGCTTCCGATATTCATATCAAGATATTCGATAGCGCGCTGAACATCAGAATGCGCATCGACGGCCGATTGCATGACAAGCTCAGAATGCCATTATATTTTGCCTCCGATATCGTCGAGCAGATCAAGAAAATGGCGCGGCTGGACATCGCCGATCACCGCATTCCCCAGGAGGGGCGTGCCAGCTTCACCCTTAATGGAAAACCGCTCGACGTCCGCATATCAACCCTGCCCAACGCCGCGAACGAATATATCATCCTGAATATAGTGGACAGGGAAAGCTCGAAAATAGCGCTCGACCTTCCCGGCTTGTCCGGCGACAGCCTCGCCATATTGACCGAAGCGCTATCGGCCCCAGACGGCATCATTTTGGTCGCCGGGCTTGCCGGATCAGGGAAAACTGCAACGCTTTACGCCTGCATGCAGCAGTTCAACGATGGTCGGCATAATATTCTGACGATTGAAAATCCCATCGAATATGCCATCGAAACCATCAGCCAGACAGAAGTGGATGTCGAGAACGGCTCGACCTATGCAGAGGGCCTGACGGCGATCCTGCGGCAGGATCCGGATGTTGTCATGGTCGGAGAAATCGGCGATCGCGAAACGCTGGATATCGTGATCCAGTCTGCGCAAAAAGGCCATTTCATATTGTCCACCGTGGACAGCAATGATGCAGTGAGCGCGATTACCAAATTGCTCGACATGAAGATCAATCCGTTCAGGCTCGCATCTACGATCCGCGCGGTCGTCGCCCAGCGTCTGGTCCGCAGGCTTTGCGAACATTGCCGCCAGCCGATACAGGCCGATGGTTCGCTGGCCTCGCTGCTCGGATTTGATCGCGGAACCGTCGTATATCGCGAGAATGGCTGCGCGAAATGCAATTATACCGGTTTTCAGGGCGACATTGGCGTGTTCGAGGCGATCCGCATGGACGATAGCATCCGCAAGCTTATCAATGACGGCGGCGACGAAAGCCGCATCGCCGCCCATGCATTCCTGCAAAACAGATCACTCGCATCGGCAGCCCGCCAGATGGTGCGCGAAGGCCTCACCACGGCAGAGGAAGGCATCCGCGTTTCACGATAGGATAATATCCACAGAGACCACTATTCCTGCGGAACGTTCCGGTTCGGGTCCGATCCACGACGACAAGATCGCCATCGCCAGAGGCAGTTTCGACATGCCGACCGGCACCAAAATCTGGAGCCATATCTTCGTCGCCGACAAGGGCGATCATTACGAGACCGAACCGGGTGTGCTGCAGCGGGATCAGTGAGAGGTGTGGTTCTGGATTGAAATTTGTTCAGCCTATCTCATCCGTATGCATATCAGTTGTTCACCCACGTTTGAGTGAGTTCACTTGAAACATATTGGAGCTCAAAATTTACGAGCTTCCGGTTTTTGATGCGCAACCCTTTCAATGCTTCAAATGTCGAGGGCACAAAATGCTCCTCTTTCACGATCCGTCCGTCCGCATCGAATTCGGTGACTCCTAAACCCAGTGCATCGCCTCCTGAGATTGCTTTATATTCATCCGTTGCCTTATCAATGTTAGACAACCATTCCCTCTCTTGGGACTCCATTTCCTTCTGAAGATTCTCTCGAATTTCACTTAGAGAACGCAGGTACAGCCGAATTACATTTAGCAAGGGAATCTTTTCATCTTTTTCTAGAAGCTCCTCAAGAACTGAGGATTTGAATTTTCTATCAGCTTTCAATGTCTTTGGATTTATATAGACGCCAACTGTGTGCCTTAAGGCGTTTGGTTCTCGGTCCTCCATCCAGCGCCCGGCATAAGTTATTCCGTGGAGCGGTGCAGAGCTATGTTGAGAGTAGTTCCTCAGAGCCTCCATGAATCTAAAGGCCAGAGAAGAGTCATAACTTTGCTGTCTAAATTTCTCGAAACTTGTATCTAAATCAGGTATATACTTAGCTAATTTTGAAACTTTTCGTTCACTTCGATCAAAGAAAGCTCGGCACGAACTCAGAAAGTTGGATAGTTTTCTCGAAACTGCTCTTCGGTCGCGATACATCTGCGATTCATCCTTGATAGACACCATATCACGAAGTGCGATGTTCAAAATGGCGCTTTCCAACTCCACATAATTTTCAATCACGCTATCCCATTCATCTTCTATTCCAACAATTTCATAGATCCCTCGTAGCGAGGTCGCAATTTCGAGGTACCTCTTCCTAGTGAGCTCTATTTTGGGAACTCGTCCAAGCACCATTTTCCAAAGTGCATATTTCATATTCGCTTCTTCCATATTTGATCGCGCCGACTCAGACGTTAACATAAATATGGCTAAGAGCATTTGCTTGTTTCATTGCTCTCCCTTGACATCCCGGCCATTCCCGTTAATGGCTCCCCTACAAATTGCGGTTCGGTCAAACGAATCACAATTTCCGTCCGAGACAGCGGGTGAGGGTAATTTGACCCTCTTAATTTCCAGCCTAGACGGGGATCAGTTTTTTCGTGTGGCAACACACGGGCATGCAGCCAGCGTTTTTTCACGCAGCAGAGCGGCCAAAACCCCCCTTCGGATTATATGGTGCGGCACATTGCCAAACCTTTCGCTCGTCATGCTGAACCTGTTTCAGGATGACGCAATAGAAGTAATGGATTGCGCCTCAAAACGCAGTCCACGTGAAGGAGCAAAATATGGATCGTGGTCAAAAGACCGAAGCGGTTGTCGCTCTGAACGCTGTTTTCAAGCAGGCCGGAGTGGTCGTGGTAACACGCAACCTGGGTCTGACCGTCGCGCAATCAACGGCGCTGCGGACGAAAATGCGGGACGAAGGCGCAAGCTTCAAAGTCTCTAAAAACCGCCTTGCCAAGCTGGCTCTGGAAGGAACCGACTATGCCCCGATAGCAGACATGCTGACGGGTCCGGTCGCGCTCGCAACATCGGATGATCCGGTGGCGGCTGCAAAAATCGCAGTCGAATTTGCAAAAACCAATGACAAACTTGAAATTGTCGGCGGCGCAATGGGCGATACCCTTCTTGACGAAGCAGGCGTTAAATCGCTGGCCTCCATGCCTTCTCTCGACGAACTGCGCGGAACGATTGTTGGATTGCTTGTTGCACCACAAACGAAAATCGCTCGGGTTGTCAAAGAGCCTGCTGGAGCCCTTGCACGTGTGGTTGGCGCTTATGCCGCTACGGGTGAATGAATTTAAACCGAATTAACTGATTAGAAATCTGGAGTTATAAAATGGCTGATATTGCTAAACTTGTTGAAGAACTTTCGAAACTCACCGTCATGGAAGCGGCTGAACTGTCCAAGGCACTGGAAGAAGAGTGGGGCGTTTCTGCTGCCGCTGCTGTTGCAGTTGCAGGCCCAGCGGCTGCTGGCGGCGGCGACGCTGCTGAAGAGCAGACCGAATTTGACGTAATCCTGACCGGCGACGGCGGCAAGAAAATCCAGGTCATCAAAGAAGTCCGTGCGATCACCGCTCTCGGCCTCACCGATGCCAAGGCTCTTGTTGAAGGCGCTCCGAAGCCAATCAAGGAAGGCGTTAACAAAGCCGAAGCAGAAGAAATCAAAGCGAAGATCGAAGCTGCCGGCGGTACCGTCGAACTCAAATAAGTCTGACGGTTTATTGCAAAAATTTGGGGCGGTTTCCGGTTCGGAAGCCGCCCCTTTTTTATGTCAGTCGAAAGACCGGCCGGCCGGCGCAGAAGGCTTTTCCTAGGCTATCGGCACCATTTTGACCGGCATATGGTCAATCTCGTGCAGGAAACAACTGCTCGAATAGGTCAGCGGACCATCCTGCTCGACCCGGACATCGCGGCCCAGAATCTCTTCGAACAGCACCGCCAGCTGCATTTCCGCCAGCCGCGCACCCACGCAGCGATGTACGCCGTGACCGAAGGCGATATGGCGGCGGGCATTGTCTCTGGTAAAATCCACAACATCCGGATTGGCAAACAGCGTCTCGTCACGATTGGCCGAGATATACCAGAGGATGATTTTCTCGCCTGCGGGAATGATCTGGCCGCCCAGTTCCGTCTCGCAGGTCGTGGTCCGCCGCATATGGGTAACGGGGGATTGCCAGCGGATGATTTCCTGCGCCGCATTGGCCACCAGCGAAGGATCGTTGCGCAGCAGTTCAAACTGGTCGGGGAACATGTTGCAGGCGCGGACAAAGCCGCTCATGCTGTTGCGCGTGGTATCATTGCCGCCCACGATCAACAGCGCGATATTGGCCAGCCGCTCCAGCTCGGGCATATTGCCCATCGCCTCGCTGTGGATGATCCGGTTGAGAATCTTGTCATTCGGCGCCTGTTTGCGTTCCTTTTCAAACAGCTCGTCGAACTTGCCCAGCATCTGGTACATTTCGGCGAAGAAATTCTGTATCCGTTCCTCGCTCTGGTCGGGCGAAACGTCGCTGGCGGTATCCGACCAGCGCTTCATGTCGCGCCATTGCTCCCAGGGAAAATCGAACAATACACAGAGCATGCCGATGGTCAGCTTGACCGAGACTTCCTCTACCCAGTCAAATGTCTCGCCAACAGGAAGGGCATCGAACAGCTCCCTGGTACGCTCTCTTATTTCCGGTTCGCGCGCGAGCATCTCGCTCGGGTTGAACGATGGCTGCACCACCTTGCGCTGCGCCGTATGGGACGGGGCATCCATGGCGATGAAATTGGGAAATTCATATTCTCCACTGCCGTCGGTGATCGTGATCCCGCCATGCTCATAGGAGGAAGAATAAGTCTTCGGGTCGAGCTCCACTTGCTGCACCAGATCATGCGTCACCACCGACCAATAGGGTCCATAGGGGCTGTCGGGCAGATAGCTGACCGGCATTTCGCGGCGCAGCTGGGCAAAAGGTTCCTGCCAGCGGTTTTCCGAATAGAGCGCACCGTCACTCACATCAAAGGGCGTGATCGCCCGTTTTTCCATAACATCAGAATTGGTCATTGCTTTTCTCTCCTGCGTTGCAGATTATCCGATGATTGCGGAAAGGCAAGCCGTTACTTACACTAATGTTCATTAAAGCAGGGACGACGAATATGACCGGCAATGACGACCTGAGGGCCCTGGTGCGGACGATTCCCGACTATCCCAAGCCGGGCATCCAGTTCCGCGATGTCTCGACCCTGCTGCTCGACGGCCCCGCCTTTCGCCGGACCATCGACCGGATGATCGCGCTGGTCGATCCCGACAGCTTCGATCTGATTGCCGGGATAGAGGCGCGCGGTTTCATCGTTTCGGCGGCGATGTCCTACGCGCTGGAAAAGGGCAAGATCATGCTCCGCAAGCCGGGTAAATTGCCCGGGAAATCGGTCTTTATCGACTATGCCCTGGAATATGGCAGCGACCGGATCGAGATGCATGTCGATGCCATCCGGCCCGGACAGCGCGTGCTGCTGGTCGATGATCTGATCGCCACTGGCGGGACGGCCATGGCCGGCGTCGAGTTGCTCCGTGGCCAAGGCGCCATTGTCCAGCAGGCGCTCTTCATCGTCGACCTGCCCGATCTCGGCGGCGCGCGGAAGCTCGCGGCTGCCGGCGTCACCCCAACCAGCCTGATGGCCTTTGCCGGTGATTGATCATATCGCCATCATCACCGGTGTGCAGGACGAGGCGGATGCCTTTCAGCGCGAACAGCCGGTAGCCCGCGTCGCCAGTCCGTTCGGCGAGATCCGTCAGCTGGACCACGAAGGGAAAAAGGTCACCATCCTTTGCTCCGGCATTGGCAAGGTCCACGCCGGTGCCGCCGCTCTCTACATGCACGGACAGTTCCGGCCGGACCTGTTTCTGGTGATCGGCACCGCCGGCCATGTCAGCAACCGCGAGGGTGACTGTTTCTATCTGAACGAATCCCTGCAGGCAGACTATGGCACGCTCGAGCGGTTCGGCGATCATGACGGCTTCACCCATTATAACGCCGGCGCCTGGCCGATCGGTCCGTCGGACTGGAAACCCTTTGCATCCCATCCGATGCCCGCGGCCCTCGCCCTGCCCCAGGCGCGGATCGCGACCGCCGACTGTTTTGTCAAATGCCCCGAACGCTCCGGCTATCTCCGTGACACGCTCAAGGCCGATCTGGTCGACATGGAAACCGCAGCGGTCGCACAGATTGCGGCGCTGCTCGACATCCCCTGGGCGGGGATCAAGGCGGTAACCGACAGCGCCGACGGCAATAGCTCGGGTGACTTCCATGCCAATCTCGAACGCGCCGCCAACCGCGCCGCCGGAGAGGCCGCGCGGCTTATCGCGCTGCTTTGATTATAATTGACAAGCCGCATCCGGTTTCGCCACAAATAGACGGTCGCGCCACATTCGGGGATAAACCGCATGCCAGCACTTGAATTTGTCGTTAAAAAAATCCTGCACCTGATGCCGATATTATTCGGCTTCCTGTTCCTCGGCCCCCTTGTTGCCCAGACCATGGACAGGCTCGACTGGCCAGCACCGCTGGGCCTGTCGACCCTCGCCTTCGGCCTGATCATCGGCGGCAGCTGGGGCCTGTTCGCCTTTTTCAGGGGCAGCTGGATCTGGGCGAGACCATGACAGAGGCAGAGCTGCGCAAGCAGGAACGAATGATCGCCCGCAAATATGCCGACCGCTTTCCGTGGGAAGTCCCCCTCTGGGGGCTCGGCAATCTGCTGATCTGGCTGTCGCTATGGCCGCTGGTATTTCTGGATCTATTACCGCTGTGGGTCGCCTTCCCGATTGCCTGCGTCAATGTCATGGCCTGTTTCCTGCCCGCGCATGAGGCGGTGCACGGCATGATCGCCCGACCCGGCCAGAGGCTGCGCTGGCTCAACGAACTGGTCGGTCATCTCAGCCTGCTGCCGATGGCTATGCCCTATCGCATCCAGAAACTGACCCATTTCGAGCATCACAGACATGTCAATCATCCGGAATATGATCCCGACATCACCACCCGATCGAAAGGCCCGTGGGATGCCATCTGGCAAAGCTTTGTCCAGCGCCAACGCGGCAAGGGCGGCGTGCTGCGCGGCTATGGCTATATATTGGAACGGATCGGACGATCCGATGTGCTTGTCGACGGCGCGCTCTATCAACTCACCTTCTTCGCTTGCCTATTCGCGCTCGCGTGGAGCGGCTATGCGATAGAGGCGGCTTTGCTCTGGTGGGCGCCGCGCCAGATCGGCATTGCCTATATCCAGTTCTTCTTCAGCTGGGCACCGCATCATCCGGCGGTCGAACAGGGGCGCTATGATAACGCCAAATTTTTCAAAAGCCGGGTCGGCAATATCGCTTCGATGGGCATGCAATATCACCTGATCCACCATCTTCACCCGTTCATCCCCCTAACCGACACGCCCAAGGCCTTCCGCGAGTTGCGACCGATCCTCGAAGCGCGCGGCTGCCGGTTTGAAGGCGATTTGCGTTAGGCGGCCTAGGCGCTCGCGACCCAATTGCCGTGAAATCCGGGCGGAATGCGATGCGGCAGATGGATCACCGCCTGCGGTTCGCCGAGGAAATCATCGGCGTTGAGAATTTGCAGTTCAGTCCTTTCCTGCTCCGCGTCGATCACCAGTCCGATCAGCCAGCCCTCGTCTTCGGCAGCATCGGCTGAGCGCGGCACGAACACAAATTCGCCGGGATGACGGCCCGGACCAAAGTCGCGCACCAGTTTGTCGCCGCTCTCCAGATCATGTTTGAACAATTCGGTTCCCGCCATGTCGAGCTCGTCGGGGCGCCCGGCCAGCGCGATGTCGTAGATATAGCGATAGGGTCTGGTCGCCGTCCGCTCGTCATAGCGCGGGAATTCCTGCGGGCGATCGTCCAGAATCTTGCGGTCGACTTTCTTCGCCACCGGATCGACGGTCCAGCGTTCCAGCCGCGACCATTCGCCGCCGGGACCGAAGGTCGTCCGCGCATAGGTGCTTTCGTGGACCGCGACATCGACGATCACCTTGCCGTCATCGGTCTCGAACGCGCCCGCCGGATGATAGACATAGCAGGGTTCGACATCGCACCAGATGGTATCGGCACCCGACCCGTTGCGCGGGCAGAGTCCGACCCGGGCTCCGTGCTCCGGATTCCAGTCATAGGGAAATTCAAAACCGGCCAGCATCCGCTTCATCGAAAAGACCGCGGGCAGATCGAAGACCAGCACATATTTCTCGGTGATCTGGCAGTCGTGGATCGACGGACCGTCCTTGACCGCAATCGGTTCCTGCCGCGAGACCCTGCCATCTTTGTCCAAAACAACGTGCCAAACGGTATCAAATGTGGATGCATTGTAACAAATTGCATGCATTTCGCCCGTTTTTGGATCAAAATGGGGATGCGCGGAAAAGGCATGATCCAGCGTCCCGTCAAACGGATTATGCGCGATCGTGTCGAGCTCGTCGGTCAGTTCCACCGGAAAACCGCCCGCCTCGACAATCGCAAAGGTCCGGCCATTCAGGCCGATAATATTCGTGTTGGCGGTATCGGTCCGCGGATTGCGGACACCGGGTTTGCGCTCTTCCCCAAGCGCGTCACTCACCTTGTTCGAGCGGATCCAGCGGTTGCGATACCATTGGGCTTTGCCCCCGGCGATCCGGACACCATGGGCCATGCCGTCGCCGACAAACCAGTGATAGCTGCCCTCGTCGGGAACGCTCGCCGGATTGGGCCCGATCCGCAAATAGCGGCCGTCCAGTTGCGCCGGGATTTCACCTTCGACCTTCAGATCGGCCAAAGTCAGTTCCTCGGTCATCGGCTTGTGGACACCGGTCAGATAGGGATGCCCGCCTTCCGGCGTGGCGAGCCGCTTGCGGTTGAAATTCGTAACGGCGCCCATCACCGGGGTGACGGCGGCGCGGATGGTTTTTTCGATTACGGAAGCCATGACAAATTCCTTCAGGTTGAAAGCGGGATTGGCAAATCGACTCACAATGTTTATGCTGTTAACATGACGAGCAATGATAACAGTGTCAACATCAAAGGCGATTGCGCGGGGTCGGGCAGCTATCACCATGGTGATCTGCGGGCCGCGGCTCTCGAGCTGGGGATGGAGCGGATCGAGGAGCAGGAACATCCCGATCTCGGTCTGCGGGCGCTTGCCCGAAATCTGGGCGTTTCAGCGACCGCTTTGTACCGGCACTTTCCAAACAAGGATGCGCTGCTCGACGCGCTGGCGCTGGAAGCGCTCAACCGGCTAGGCGCCAATCAAGCCCGTGCGGCAAGGGCCGCTGGCGGCGGCCGCGACGGTTTCATCGAGGTCGGCGTGACATATGTCGAATGGGCTGTCGACAATCCCGCGCTTACAAGGCTGATCTACAATCGCGTCGGCAAGGTCGATCTGGCTAGCGGCGATCCGACCGAAATGGGTGAAGCCTTCCGCCAGCTGAAAGCCGGAATTGCCGACATGATGCCCGATGCCATGTCGGACCAGCAACGCACCGCCGCCGCGCTCCATGCATGGTCGCTGGTGCACGGACTGGCGATGCTGATCCTTGACGGCCAGGTGGAATATGATCCCGAGATGGTCCGCAAAGTGGTGACGATGGCCAATTTCAGCGAAAGCTGAGCAGCTGTACAGACCGCACAAGACGACCGCGGCCTCGATCATCTCCTGTTCAGACCCGATGATGAGCAACATTGCGCCGGACGCTGGCTAGCCCGATGGCCTAAGGGGCATTAGCCAGTCGCAGCACATTGCGCCGCAGCGGACGAAGCTCAGGAGGATGGGATGACTGTCCGTCCAACCGGGATCCGACATTCATTCCGGATCTGCCGGTACATAGCGGAGCAGGTCGCCCGGCTGACATTTCAACTCGCGACAGATTGCTTCCAGTGTCGAAAAGCGCATTGCCTTTGCTTTCCCGGTTTTCAAGATCGAGAGATTGGCGAGCGTGATATCCACCCGCTCGGCCAGTTCGGTCAAAGTCATCCGGTTATCGTGCAGCAAATCATCGAGCTTGACGGTGATCGCCATCAGATCGTGCCTTCCAGTTCGTCCTGCATATCCGCACCCCGATCAAAGACGCGGGCCAGGATCACGAGCAGCAACGCCAGCATGATTCCCGTCAGTGAAATACCGCCATCAATCGACAAGTGAAAATCGCGGTCCGGCTTTACTTCACCCAATATCGCAAGAATTGTCGTTGCCAATATGCCACCGAAAAATGTGACTATCTGGATGGCCAATACCGCAATACCCATTCCGCGCAGTCGGGTGCCATTGATACGGGTGAAAGGATTGCCCTCGCCCACGGAGTCCACAATGCGCCGCAAGAGTCCGAGCGCAAATAACGTCAGCAGCAGCATGACCGCTCCGAACACCATGATCCCGGCGATCATCCACACAACTTCCGAACCCGGCGGCGTGACGAACACATCCGCCAAGGCCGTTGCCACCTTATCGGTGAACAACAATATCGTCGGTATGCCGATCGCCAGCGCGACAACGCCGAGCACCAGCAGCCATTTGGTAAAAATCAACAAACCACGGGTCGATTTGAGCACAATGTCATTGGGTTTTTTTGTCTGAGTCATTTTTGATTCCGTCCTGATTCGCCTTGATTTATCGTTTATCAATATCATAATATCGATAAACGTCAAGTTTTTTATTGTTTTTCGATAATATCAGATTTCAAAACCCCTGAACATGCTTCCATATCTTCCATTTTTGCTCCCGCTAGGCCCCTTGACCAAAATCCAACATCTCCCTATATCCCGCGCTCACCACAGTTTTCGAGACAGGGCGTGCAGTCGCGCGGCGCGCCAGAAGAAATGAAATCTGACCGGTTTTCAGGACGCCAATAAGCTGCAGCTTCCCGCTTTGGGAGGCATGCGGCTTTTGTTGTCTTGATGCGTCTCCACATTTTGATTTTCCGCCGGATTTCCGGCGATGGCGAGAAGGCAAAACGATATGGCTACCCAAGCAGCTTCGGTCAAAACGACGGCTCCGACCCCCACCCGCAAGAAACGCATTCGCAAGATCTTTGGTGACATTCACGAAGTCATCGAAATGCCGAATCTCATCGAGGTTCAGCGCGAATCATATGAGCAGTTTCTGCGCTCGGATCCTTCGATCGGATATGTTTCCGGCCTCGAGAAAACGCTGCGCAGCGTTTTCCCGATCCGCGATTTTGCCGGCACCGCCGAAATGGACTTCGTCAACTATCAGCTCGAAGATCCCAAATATAATGTTGAGGAATGCCGTCAGCGGGGCATCACCTATGCCGCGCCGATGAAGGTCACCCTTCGCCTGATCGTGTTCGAGGTCGATCCCGAAACGGAAGCCCGCTCGGTTCTCGATATCAAGGAACAGGACGTTTATATGGGCGACATGCCCTTGATGACCAAGAACGGCACGTTCGTCATCAACGGTACAGAGCGCGTCATTGTCAGCCAGATGCACCGTTCGCCCGGCGTGTTGTTTGACCATGACCGCGGCAAGACCCACAGCTCCGGCAAATTCCTGTTCGCAGCCCGCGTCATTCCGTACCGCGGCAGCTGGCTCGACTTTGAATTTGACGCGAAAGACATCGTCAACGTCCGTATTGACCGCAAGCGCAAGCTGCCGGTGACCGCATTGCTGCGTTCGCTCGGCGATGCCATTCTTGAAGTCAAAGAAAAGAAGCCTGATTTCAAGGTCGGCGAAATGGTCCGCGTAGCGGGTATGAAACAGCCAGCCGAAATCCTCGAAGTCGACGGCAACCTGATCACCATCCGCGAGCCGATGGGCGCGATCGACATCCAGGGCAAGATCGAAGACGAAGGCCGCACCAAAAGCGCCCAGATCGTCAAGATCGTCAAGCAGGGCTATTCGGAAGAGGATATCCTCAACCTGTTCTACAAGCGGATCGTATACAAGCGCGCCAAGGACGGCTGGACGATTCCATTTGTCGCCGAGCAATGGCGCGGCCTGAAGCCGACCTTTGACATCGTCGACGCGCAGAGCGGTGAAGTCGTTTTTGAAGCGACCACCAAGATCACCCCGCGCGCCGCCAAAAAGGCCGAATCCGATGGCATGAAGAATATTGTCATCCCGACCGAGGAAATTTTCGGTCGCTACAGCGCCTTTGATCTGATCAACGAAAAGACCGGCGAGATTTATATCGAAGCTGGCGACGAAGTGACGGCTGAAAATCTCGAGAAGATCGACAATGCCGGCATCGATGCGCTCGAATTGCTCGATATCGACCATGTTACAACCGGCCCCTGGATCCGCAACACGCTGAAGGTCGACAAGGCCGAAGATCGTGACGGCGCGCTGTCCGATATCTACCGCGTCATGCGCCCTGGCGAACCACCAACGCGCGAAACCGCAGAAGCCTTGTTCGAAGGCCTGTTCTTCGATCCGGAACGCTATGATCTCTCCGCGGTTGGCCGTGTCAAACTCAATATGCGTCTCGACCTTGATGCGCCTGCGGATTACACGATCCTGCGCAAGGAAGACATTCTCGCGGTTGTCAAAACCCTCGTCGACCTGAAGGACGGCAAGGGCGAAGTCGATGATATCGACAATCTCGGCAACCGTCGTGTCCGTTCGGTTGGCGAACTGCTGGAAAACCAGTATCGCGTTGGCCTCCTCCGCATGGAACGTGCCGTCAAGGAACGGATGAGCAGCGTCGACGTATCCACCGTGATGCCGAACGACCTGATCAATGCGAAGCCTGCCGTCGCGACCGTTCGCGAATTCTTCGGCTCCTCGCAGCTATCGCAGTTCATGGACCAGACCAACCCGCTTTCGGAAGTCACCCATAAACGCCGTGTTTCAGCCTTGGGCCCCGGTGGTCTGACCCGTGAACGGGCCGGCTTTGAAGTCCGCGACGTTCACCCGACCCATTATGGCCGTATCTGCCCGATTGAAACGCCGGAAGGCCCGAACATCGGTCTGATCAACTCGCTGGCCTCGTTCAGCCGCGTCAACCAATATGGCTTCATCGAAACGCCATACCGGAAAGTGGTCGACAATAAAGTGACCGACGATGTGGTCTATCTCTCCGCCATGGAAGAGCAGAAGCACACGGTTGCACAGGCAAACGCCGAACTGAACCCCGATGGCAGCTTCGTGGAAGAAATCGTGTCTTCCCGTCAGGCTGGCGAATTCCTGATGGCCCCACGCGACATCATCACCCTGATGGACGTCAGCCCGAAACAGCTCGTGTCGGTCGCCGCCTCGCTTATTCCATTCCTGGAAAATGATGACGCCAACCGCGCCCTCATGGGATCGAACATGCAACGTCAGGCCGTGCCTCTGGTGAAAGCCGAAGCACCGTTTGTCGGCACCGGCATGGAAGAAACCGTAGCCCGCGACTCTGGCGCTGCAATTGCCGCGAAACGCGCCGGTATCGTCGATCAGGTGGACGCCACCCGCATCGTCATCCGCGCATCGGGCGCAGTGGAAGCTGGCAAATCCGGTGTGGACATCTACACGCTGCAGAAATTCCAGCGGTCCAACCAGAATACCTGCATCAACCAGCGTCCGCTGGTGAAGGTCGGCGAAATCGTCCAGAAGGGCGACACGATTGCCGATGGTCCATCCACCGATATGGGTGAGTTGGCGCTCGGCAAAAACACCCTCGTCGCCTTCATGCCCTGGAATGGCTACAATTATGAGGATAGTATCCTCATCTCCGAACGGATTGTGAAAGACGACGTCTTCACCTCGATCCATATCGAAGAATTTGAAGTCATGGCCCGCGATACGAAACTCGGCCCTGAAGACATCACCCGCGATATTCCCAATGTTGGCGAGGAAGCCCTGCGCAACCTCGATGAAGCAGGCATTGTCTATATCGGTGCGGAAATCGAACCGGGCGACATCCTCGTCGGCAAGATCACACCGAAGGGCGAAAGTCCGATGACGCCGGAAGAGAAACTTCTCCGCGCCATCTTCGGTGAGAAAGCCTCCGATGTCCGCGATACATCCTTGCGTCTGCATCCCGGCGTTGCCGGTACGGTCGTCGAGGTTCGTGTCTTCAACCGCCACGGCATCGACAAGGACGAACGCGCATTGGCGATCGAACGCGAAGAAATTGGCCGGTTTACCAAGGATCGCGACGACGAACGCGCCATCCTGAACCGGGCAACCTTCAACACATTGAAAGACATGCTGATCGGCCAGGTCGCCACTTCGGCACCGAAGCCGATGAAGAAGGGCGCGGAAATCACCGAGGAAAGCCTCTCCGAACTGGACCAGGTCGATTGGTGGAAAATTGCGGTCAAGGACGATCAGGTTCAAGCCGATTTCGAAGCCACCCGTCAACAATATGACGAATCCATCAAGCTGATCAACGAACGGTTCGAAGATCGTCGCGAGAAGCTTGAACGCGGCGACGAGCTTGCTCCCGGCGTGCTGAAGATGGTCAAGGTCTTTGTCGCGGTGAAGCGCAAGCTGCAACCGGGTGACAAAATGGCCGGTCGTCACGGCAACAAGGGGGTTATCTCCCGGATCCTGCCACAGGAAGACATGCCCTTCCTCGAAGATGGTACGCCGGTTGATATCGTGCTCAATCCATTGGGTGTGCCTTCGCGAATGAACGTTGGACAGATTTTCGAAACCCACCTTGGCTGGGCCGCCCGTGGTCTCGGCCAGCAGGTTACCGAAGCGCTCGAAGAATGGCGTCTGGCCAATCCTGATCCCAAGGCAGCGCCGCCGCCGGATGCAGTCAAGGAACGGCTCAAAGTCATTTATGGCGAGCAATATCACGAAGATATTGATAGCCGTGATACGAACGAGATCGTCGAAATGGTCGGCCATCTCCGTCACGGTGTCCCGATGGGAACGCCGGTGTTTGATGGTGCGCATGAAAGCGATATTTCCGACATGCTCGAACTGGCGGGTCTCGACCGTAGTGGTCAGGTCGACCTTTATGATGGCCGGACCGGCGACAAGTTCGATCGCAAGGTGACCGTGGGCTATATTTACATGCTCAAACTGCACCATCTGGTCGACGACAAGATCCACGCCCGTTCGATTGGACCATATAGCCTTGTCACGCAGCAGCCACTTGGCGGTAAAGCGCAATTTGGCGGACAGCGTTTCGGGGAAATGGAAGTCTGGGCATTGCAGGCTTACGGCGCGGCTTACACCTTGCAGGAAATGCTGACGGTCAAGTCCGATGACGTGATCGGCCGGACCAAGGTTTATGAAGCGATCGTCAAGGGCGATGATACGTTCGAAGCCGGCGTGCCGGAAAGCTTCAACGTTCTGGTCAAGGAAATGCGGTCGCTCGGCCTCAACATCCAGCTCTCCAGCTTTGGTGACGACGATGATGATGAAGCGGACGACGGGATTGCGATAGCGGCGGAGTGAAGCGCTAGCTTCACGCCACGCAGCATTTCAAATTTGGGGCGAAAGCCCAAGAGGAATTAAGTCATGAATCAAGTATCAAATTTCGCAAATCCGATCGCAAAGGTGGAAACATTTGACCAGATCCAGATTGGTCTTGCGTCTCCAGAGCGCATCCGCAGCTGGTCTTTCGGCGAAATCAAGAAACCGGAAACCATCAACTACCGGACATTCAAGCCGGAACGTGACGGCCTGTTCTGTGCACGTATCTTTGGTCCCGTAAAAGATTACGAATGCCTGTGCGGCAAATATAAGCGCATGAAATACAAGGGCATCGTCTGCGAAAAATGCGGTGTTGAAGTCACGGTGACCAAGGTTCGCCGGGAACGCATGGGTCATATCGATCTTGCTGCGCCGGTCGCCCATATCTGGTTCCTGAAATCCCTGCCATCGCGCATCGGCCTGCTGCTCGACATGCAGCTCAAGCAGCTTGAGCGCGTGCTTTATTTCGAAAGCTATGTGGTTATCGAACCGGGTTTGACGCCACTGGAAAAATTCCAGCTGTTGACCGAAGACGAAATGCTCGAAGCGCAGGATGAATATGGCGAAGACGCTTTCTCCGCCGGTATCGGCGCAGAAGCGGTCAAGATCATGCTGCAGGACCTCGACCTGGAGCAGGAACGCGATGACCTGATGGAAGATCTGCGGACGACCAAGTCGACGCTGAAACCCAAGAAGATCATCAAGCGCCTGAAAGTGGTCGAAAGCTTCATCGATTCCGGCAACAAGCCAGAATGGATGATCCTCGAAATCATTCCAGTAATTCCACCCGAGCTGCGCCCGCTTGTGCCGCTGGATGGCGGCCGTTTCGCGACCTCCGATCTCAACGATCTCTATCGCCGCGTAATCAACCGGAACAACCGTTTGAAACGTCTGATGGAACTGCGCGCGCCAGACATCATCGTCCGTAACGAGAAGCGCATGCTTCAGGAATCGGTCGATGCCTTGTTTGACAATGGCCGTCGTGGCCGGACCATCACCGGTGCAAACAAACGTCCGCTGAAATCCCTGTCCGACATGCTCAAGGGCAAGCAGGGCCGTTTCCGTCAGAACCTTCTCGGTAAGCGCGTCGACTATTCCGGTCGTTCGGTTATCGTGACCGGTCCGGAGCTGAAATTGCATCAATGTGGTCTGCCGAAGAAAATGGCCCTGGAACTGTTCAAGCCGTTCATCTACGCGCGGCTTGATGCCAAGGGTCTTTCGATGACTCTCAAGCAGGCCAAGAAATGGGTCGAAAAAGAGCGCAAGGAAGTCTGGGACATTCTCGAGGAAGTGATCCGCGAGCATCCCGTGATGCTGAACCGCGCACCAACGCTCCACCGCTTGGGCATCCAGGCGTTCGAACCGGTATTGATCGAAGGTAAAGCCATTCAGCTTCACCCGCTGGTCTGCTCCGCCTTCAACGCCGACTTTGACGGTGACCAAATGGCGGTCCACGTTCCGCTGAGCCTTGAGGCGCAGTTGGAAGCCCGTGTTCTGATGATGTCGACCAACAACATCCTTTCACCAGCAAACGGCAAGCCGATCATCGTTCCTTCCCAGGATATGGTGCTCGGCATCTATTATCTGACAATGGACCGCAAAGGCGAGCCGGGCGAAGGCATGATGCTGGCCGATATGGCCGAAGTGCATCAGGCGCTGGAAATTGGCGCGGTGACCTTGCACTCCAAGATCACCACCCGGGTTCCGCAAACCGACGAGGACGGCAAGCCGATTCTCAAGCGTTTCGACACCACACCGGGCCGTCTGCTGATCGCCGAATGTCTGCCGAAATCGCATCTGGTGCCGTTCGACATCGTCAACCGCTTGCTGACCAAGAAGGAAGTCGGCGACGTGATTGACCAGGTCTATCGTCACACCGGCCAGAAAGACACGGTCCTGTTCGCCGATGCGATCATGGGCCTTGGCTTCCGTCACGCTTGCCGGGCTGGCATCAGCTTCGGCAAGGATGACATGATCATTCCTGATTCCAAAGATGCGACGGTTGAAGAAACCCGCACCCTGGTTGCTGACTATGAACAGCAATATCAGGATGGTCTGATCACCCAGCAGGAAAAATATAACAAGGTCATCGACGCCTGGTCCCGCTGTGGCGACACGGTTGCGAACGCGATGATGGACGAACTGGCCGCGACGCCAGAGGACGAACATGGCCGCGAGCGCGAGATCAACGCGATCTACATGATGAGCCACTCCGGCGCCCGTGGTTCGCCAGCACAGATGAAACAGCTGGGCGGCATGCGCGGCCTGATGGCGAAACCTTCCGGCGAGATTATTGAAACACCAATTATCTCGAACTTTAAGGAAGGCCTGACGGTTCTGGAATATTTCAACTCCACCCACGGTGCCCGTAAGGGTCTCGCGGATACGGCGTTGAAAACGGCCAACTCGGGTTATCTGACCCGTCGTCTGGTCGACGTTTCGCAGGATTGCACGATCGTCGAGGAAGATTGCGGCACCGAAAACGCACTGGAGATGAAAGCCATCGTCCAGGGCGGTTCGGTTATCGCGTCGCTTGGCGAACGTATCCTGGGCCGGACCATGGCCGAAGATATTGTCGACAGCAAAGACGACAGCGTTGTTATCAAGGCCGGCACGTTGCTGGATGAAGCAGCCATACTCGTGATCGAAGAGCTCGGCATCCAGTCCGCGCGTATTCGTTCGCCGCTGGTTTGCGAATCCAAAATGGGTGTTTGCGGAACCTGCTACGGTCGTGATCTTGCCCGCGGTACACCGGTGAATATCGGTGAAGCGGTTGGCGTTATCGCGGCTCAGTCAATCGGTGAGCCCGGCACGCAGCTGACGATGCGGACCTTCCATATCGGTGGCGCGGCACAGCTTAACGAGCAGTCCAATCTGGAATCGGTAGCCGATGGTGTGGTCGAATATCGCGACATGCCGGTTATCGAGGACAAGAACGGACGCTTCCTGTCTCTGGCGCGTAGCGGTATCATCGCCGTGATCGACAATGACGGACGCGAACGCTCTGCCGACAAGGTGCCTTATGGTACCAGCGTGCTGATCAAGGATGGTGCGAAGGTGAAACTGGGCGATCGTCTGGCGGAATGGGATCCGTTCACCATGCCGATGATCACCGAGAAACCGGGTGTCATCAAGTTCCAGGACGTCATCGAAGGCAAGACGATGACCGAACAGACCGATGAAGCCACCGGTATCGCACAGCGTGTGATCACGGAATATCGGGCTTCCGGTCGCGGTGCCAATAAAGAGGATCTGCGTCCCCGCCTCACCCTTCTCGATGAGAATAGCGGTGAAGCCGGTCGTTACATGCTTGCCAATGGCGCAACCCTGTCCGTCGAAGACGGCGCCAAGGTTGCTGCTGGTGACGTGCTGGCCCGTGTCTCTCGCGAAGCCGCGAAGACCCGCGACATTACGGGTGGTCTGCCACGTGTGGCCGAACTGTTCGAAGCGCGTATTCCGAAGGACAATTCGATCATCGCGAAAATCGATGGCCGGATTGAATTCGTTCGCGATTACAAGGCAAAACGCAAGATCGCGATTGTTCCGGAAGAAGGCGAACCAGTCGAATATCTGGTGCCGAAGACGAAAGTCATCGACGTACAGGAAGGCGATTTCGTCAAGAAGGGCGATAATCTGGTCTCCGGTTCACCGGATCCGCATGACATTCTTGAGGTTCTCGGGGTTGAGGCTCTGGCCGAATATCTCGTTTCCGAAATTCAGGAAGTCTATCGTCTGCAGGGCGTGAAAATCAACGACAAGCATATCGAGACGATCGTTCGTCAGATGCTGCAGAAAGTTGAAATCACCAATGGTGGTGACACCACCTTGCTGCCGGGCGAACAGGTCGATCTGGAAGAAATGCTCGAGTATAACGCCAAGCTTACCAAGAAGCAGGTTCCTGCTGAAGGCAAGCCGGTTCTGCTCGGCATCACCAAGGCCAGTCTGCAAACGCGTTCGTTCATCTCTGCGGCATCTTTCCAGGAAACCACCCGGGTGCTCACCCAGGCGGCTGTCGAAGGCAAGAAGGATCAACTGATCGGTCTCAAGGAGAATGTGATCGTTGGACGTCTGATCCCGGCGGGTACCGGTGCGGGCATGAACCGTGCGCGTATCGCGGCAACCAGCCGTGATGCGGCCCTGCGGGCGCAACAGCAGAAAATGCTGGATGCCATGCAGGCTGCGGCTGACCTGAAGGCGGAAGAAGTGGCCAGTGCCGCTGCCTCTGCTGCCGAAGCAGAGCCGACGGCCAAGGACGTGTTCGGTGAAACACCGGTCGAAGAATCATTGGTAGCTGCGGATAGTTCCGAAGAACAGCATGCCGCTGAACTGGAGCAAGGTGACGAAGCTGCAACGGGCGATTCCCCGATGGCAAAAACCATGGGTGAAGGCATCGAAGCAAGCGACACCGAAGCCGCACAGTCTGACGAAGGTGAGGAAGAATAGATCTTCCCAGCTTGTAACGGTTAAAAAAAGCCCCGCTGGATACGATCCAGCGGGGCTTTTTTGTGGGCCAATCAACCGCCACGCGCGCGGCGTCTGAACCCGATGCTAGAACCGTATCTCGCAGACGGACATCTTGCCCTGAACCGTCGTGCGCCATTGGCCGGTCCACTGCCCGCCCTGCGAGGCTGCCACAGCCGGACATTTTTTCTGTGCGTCCTGCTGGTTCCAGATCGGCCCGGCATTCACGTCACGGCTATTGCCCGTCGGACGCGAAGGCCCGCGCGGAGTGGGACGCACAGGCTGACGCGGCGTCCTCGCAGCCTGTTCCCGCGACGATGACTGTATCTGGTATAAGTCACTCTTGGCACCGCCATTCTGGCCATAGCCGACCCAGTTGCGATGGAGGTCGAGCTGCAATTGGACATTGCGCGACCGGTCATCCAGATAGACGGACCATTCATCCCGCCCGGTTTCTGTGAAACTGTATATCGCCCGTCCCTGAGCGTTATATTCCGTCCATCGGCCCGGACCGCTTTTTTTGAAACTGCCGCCCGCAAAATATACCTGCTGCACGTTGCGGCCATTGGTTCTGGCACGCTCGGCGCGCGGTGACTGTTTTGGAGGGGTGCGGGTTCGCCCTTCATTACGCGATGCTCTTGTTATCGAATAGAAATCGCGTTTCGGTCCGCCATTGTCGCCCAATCTGATCCAGTTGCGGTGGACGTCAATTTGCAGCTGTATATTGCGCGACGCATCATTGAGATAGACAGACCAGTCATCACGGCCGGTCTCCTTGAACGTATATTTCACCCGGCCATCGGCGCCATATTCGGTCCAGTAACCCCGGCCGGTTTCCCGAAACAGGCCACCGTTGAACCTTACTTCCGCAACATTATAGCCATTCACACCCTGCTGCTGCCATTGCGCCTGGGCGCTTTCCGAAGCGATCAGACATGAGCCTCCCATCGCGGCAACGGTCAGGCCCATTGCCACCGCTTTGTTTAAAATTGTCATGGTTTCCCCGTTTTGCTGGTGCGACCCGGAACCCACTCTTGCACATTGTGGGCGCCTGTAACAGGTCAATCACCCAAATAGGCAAGGTCCGCCGGAACCTCTCCGGCGGGCCTTGCTATTGGCGATACCGGGAACAGTCCTAAACTATCGCTATTTCCTGCAAGGCCACCTCGACCACCGCCTCCCCCTTCATCATCTGCTGATCTGCAGCAATGAAGGTGACATCGGTGATGCCGACAAAAGCAAGCACATGGCGCAAATAGCCAGTGGCGAAATCAATCTCGCTGCCGATTTCCGTACCGCTCGATGCCACCAGAACATATGCCTTCTTGCCTGTCAGCAGGCCTTCCGGACCATTTTCGGTATAGTGAAAGGTCTTGCGCGCCCGGGCCACCATATCGATCCAGGCCTTCAGCGCCGCGGGAATTGCAAAATTGTAGATAGGCGTGCCGATCACCAATATGTCGGCGGCCAAAAGTTCAGCGACGAGCGAATCCGACAAGGCGAGCACGGCCTTTTGGTCTTCGGTCCGCTCTTCCTCGACAGTGAAATTGGCACCCACCCAATTTTCGGTCACAAACGGCCGCGGTTCCGAAAGATCGCGCGTGACGATATTGGTTGGCGCCAGCCGGTCGATCAACGCGCCGGTCAGGCGGCGCGACGATGATCCGGCCTTGCGGGCGCTGGCGTCTATACGGAGGATGTTCCTAGCGTGAGTCATGAGATTATTTCCTTTATTCAATATCTGTCGGGAAAGGAGTGAAGGGGCGCCCTTGCTGAAGGGGACAGAAGAGCATCCCTCGGTACGCGGGTGTCAGTTCCGAGATTCCCATGCCTCGACAAAGACAAATTCCGCATCGTCGACAGCTTCGATCTGCAGCGATGGCATGTCCCTGATCGCCAGCGAATCCCGAGCGCCAACCAGTTCGCCGTTGACCCTCATCTGACCGGCAGAACCGACCAGATAGACATGAGCACCATCAGCAATCTGATGATCGATCTTTGTACCCGCTGTCAGCGACGCGCCATAAAGTCGTGCATCCGACCGGATCATCAGTGCATCATTGGCGATATCCTCGTCAAAACCACTGGCAAGAATTTCCAGCTGCCCGGTACGATCACCCCTGGGGAAAGTTTTCGCATCCCAGCGCGGATCACCACCGGCTGCACGCGGCTCGATCCAGATCTGGAACAAGCGGGTTCGTTCATCCTCGAGATTATACTCGCTGTGCATCACACCGGTACCGGCGCTCATCACCTGAACATCACCTGCTGCGGTACGACCTTCATTGCCCAGATTATCACGATGGGTAATCGCCCCCTCGCGGACATAGGTAATGATTTCCATATCCTGATGGCCATGCATCGGGAATCCGGTGTGCGGGTTTATCTCGTCATCATTCCACACCCGGATCGGACCAAAACCCATGCGGGCGGGATCCCAATATTTGCCAAAGGAAAAATGATGGCGGGCCTGAAGCCAGTCATGATTGACATGGGCCAGGTCCTTGAATTCACGTTTCTCGATCATCGTTTTTCTCCTGTTCGAACGGCGTCACATTCGCTCGTCTCGAACTGGAGATAGGCCACCCACTATGTTTCCAAAATAGACAAGATGGAACTTGTTTGTTTCCATTTATTACCTAATATCCATTCATGTCCTTACCCGATTATGAAGCATGGACGATTTTTGCGGCCGTTGCGCGGCTCGGCAGTTTTACCGCTGCCGCTCAGGAACTGGCACTTTCCAAACCGACCATTTCAAAAGCGATTTCACGGCTGGAACAGTCGCTCGGCATCGTCCTGTTTCACCGCACGTCACGCAAAATTTCTCTGTCGACCGCCGGCAGGTCGCTTCTCCCTCATGCCCGGCAAATCGCCGATGATGGCGACGCGGCAATGGAGGCCGCGCGCGATACGACCCATTTGCTACGTGGGCAGGTCCGGATGGCCGCGCCCCTCAGCTATGGCCTTTCCCATCTCGCGCCGGTGATTGCCGACTTCATGACAGAATATCCGGAAATTGCGGTCGATGTGCAGCTCAGCGATACCAGAATCGATCTGGTGCAAGAAGGCTTTGATCTTGCCGTCAGGATCGCCGCCCTGCCCGACAGCAGCCTGCGCGCGATCAAGTTGCGGCGGATAGAGCGCTATTTTATCGCGGCGCCTGCCTACATCGAACGGAGAGGAACGCCAGGTCACCCATCAGAGCTCGGCGAACATGACTGTTTCATCTATTCCAATCTGCCTGTTCCGGAGATCTGGCACCTGACCGGTCCGGACGGCGCAAAGGTCAGCGTCCAGC
>CAJQNR010000088.1 GCA_905479715.1 uncultured Sphingorhabdus sp. | reverse complement strand
GATCGTGGTCGACGTCAATCGCGACGTGACCGAGCACGGTATTCCGCCAAAGCAGCTGTTCTGCGAGTTCGAGGCGGTCGGTTACGAACTGATCGGCTTCATGGAGCGGCCCGAACTGGGCGGCTATTTCGCGCGATTCCGAGCCAAGGGACCGGCGATATCACCCGAGGACATTACGCCCTGCCCCTATCAGCAGGATAACGGCTCCTAGACAGCAGCGCCAACAGGACGCGACTGCTAGCCCTCGTCGCCCATTTTCAGCGCAGCGATAAAGGCTTCCTGCGGGATACTGACATTGCCATATTCGCGCATCTTCGCCTTGCCCTTCTTCTGCTTGTCGAGCAGCTTCTTCTTGCGGCTGATATCGCCGCCATAGCATTTCGCGGTCACATCCTTGCGCATCGCCGAGATCGTCTCGCGGGCGATCACCTTGCCGCCAATCGCGGCCTGCACCGGGATCTTGAACAGATGCCGCGGGATCAGATCCTTGAGCCGCTCGCACATGTGCCGACCGCGGGCTTCGGCGGCGTCGCGGTGGACGATCATGCTCAGCGCGTCGACCGGATCGCCGTTGACCATGATGTTCATCTTGACCAGCTGGCCGGTGCGGAGACCGATCTGGTGATAGTCAAAGCTCGCATAGCCGCGCGAAATACTCTTCAACCGGTCATAGAAATCGAACACCACCTCGTTGAGCGGCAGTTCGTAGACCACCTGCGCCCGGTCGCCGACATAGGTCAGATTCTTCTGCACCCCGCGCCGGTCCTGGCAGAGCTTCAATATGCCGCCGAGATATTCGTCGGGGCAATAGATGGTCGCCTCGATCCACGGCTCCTCGATCTCGCGGATCTTGACCACATCCGGCATGTCCGCCGGGTTGTGGAGAAACATCTCGCTGCCATCGTTCATCTCGATCCGGTAGACCACCGAGGGCGCCGTGGTGATCAGGTCAAGATCATATTCGCGGGTCAGCCGTTCCTGGACGATCTCCAGATGCAACAGCCCGAGAAAACCGCAGCGGAAGCCCTGCCCCAAGGCCGCGCTGGTCTCCATCTCGAAGGTAAAGCTCGCGTCGTTGAGCCGCAGCTTGCCGATGCTCTCGCGCAATTTCTCGAAATCCGCCGCATCGACCGGGAACAGCCCGCAGAACACCACCGCCTGCACTTCCTTGAAGCCGGGCAAAGCCTCGGTCGCCGGGTTCTTCACGGTGGTGATCGTGTCACCGACCGCGGTCTGGCTGACTTCCTTGATCTGCGCCGTGATGAAGCCGATTTCGCCCGCGGCCAGTTCCGGCAATTGCTCGATCTTCGGCCGCATGCAGCCGACCCGGTCAACCAGATGCTCGGTGCCCTGGGCCATGAACTTGATCTTCAGCCCCTTGGTCAACACCCCGTCGATCACCCGGACGAGGATGACCACGCCCAAATAGGGATCATACCAGCTGTCGACCAGCATCGCCTTGAGCGGCTTGTTGCGGTCGCCGCCCGGAGGCGGAATCTTGGTGACAATCTGCTCCAGTATATCTTCGATGCCGAGACCCGACTTGGCGCTCGCCATCACCGCATCGGACGCATCGAGCCCGATAATCTCCTCGATCTCGTGCCGCACCCGTTCGGGCTCGGCAGCGGGCAGATCAATCTTGTTGAGCACCGGGATGATCTCGTGATCATGCTCGATCGACTGGTAGACATTGGCCAGAGTCTGCGCCTCGACCCCCTGTGCCGCATCGACCACCAGCAGCGCGCCTTCGCACGCCGCGAGGCTCCGCGACACTTCATAGGCAAAGTCGACATGGCCCGGCGTGTCCATCAGGCTGAGTTCATAGGTCTCGCCATTTTTCGCCGTATAATTGAGCCGCACCGTCTGCGCCTTGATCGTGATGCCGCGCTCTTTCTCGATGTCCATATTGTCGAGCACCTGCTCGCTCATCTCGCGCGCGGTCAGCCCGCCGGTCTGCTGAATCAGCCGGTCGGCGAGAGTCGATTTGCCGTGATCGATATGGGCGATGATGGAAAAATTACGGATATGGCTTTGATCGGTCATGGCCAGCCGTTAGCAGGGGTGCAAGCCCTTGTCAGCAGGAAACGTCCGCCCCGCGCCGGACCTTTTCCCCGCCGCTCTATCGCGCGCGCGGAAAATGAACCTTACAAACTTTACACCGTTATAGTTTTGAAAACTTCGAGGGTTTTTCGGCCCTGATTTCGGCAGCATTGCAGGCCCGCAAAAACAGCCTGTTCAGCGTTGGAGCAGAAAGTCTGAACAGGCAGGCAGGGCAAGCACCGGACAACGCACGCCTTCCCTTCCCGCCTTTGAGGGGGAGTGTATCGGGATTCGATTGTCAAAGAGCCATTGGAGAATATGGCACAGGGCGGGCGCTGTAGGAAAGCCTGTTGGAGGCTCCACTTTCCTCCCCGTTGCGCAGCAATGGGGAGGTGCCGTCCGCCGAAGCCTTGGCGAAGGCGGGCGACGGAGGGGCATGTGCGGCAAGCAAACCAAACTTTCCTCCCCGTCGCGAAGCGATGGGGAGATGGCGTGCCGAATGCGCGACGGAGGGGCTTGTCCGCCAAGACCAGCCCTTCAAGAGTCACCCCGCCCCCCAGGCCACCGCCAAGTCCGACCAGCCCCTCCACCATCCTGCGGACGGTCCCCCTCCCCACCGCTGCGCGGTAGGGAGGAAAAACAAGGGTCAGTCGACCGGGAGGTTGATTTCCGTCATGATCCGTCAGCCGAGAAACCGCCGCCGACATTCTGAAGAACAATACAATTGGGACGTAGATTTGTTACAGTTTATCCATATAGTGAAGCATGGCACAGGGCGGGCGCTGTAGGAAAGCCTGTTGGAGGCCCCATTTTCCTCCCCGTCGCGAAGCGATGGGGAGGTGGCGTGCCGAAGGCGCGACGGAGGGGCTTGTCCGGCAAGACCAGCCCTTCAAGAGTCACCCCCCCGGGCCACCGCCAAGCCCGACCAGCCCCTCCCCCATCCTGCGGACGGTCCCCCTCCCCGCCGCTGCGCGGTAGGGAGGAAAGCGTGCCTTGCCCGCCTCCCCGCAAGCGTCTAAGTCCACCCCATGCGCACCCGTCTCGCCATCTGCCGCAAGAAAAAGCACTTTGCCAGCGAGGCGGAGGCGATCGCGGCGGCGCGGGCCGCGACCATCGACCTGCGCCCCTATCTTTGTGACCGCTGCCACCGCTATCATCTGACCAGCCGGACCAAGGGCAAGCGGCGCCTGCCGGTGGCCGGTTGAGGTCAGTCTCCACCATCGCCCGCGCCAGCGCCATCGTGTGGCACAGCCTCACTCGCGCGCTGTCACAAAGCTGCAATAAATTTGCCATGAAAGAGAAATGCTTCCGTCATAGATCGCTCATCAACTAGAATGGAACGCAACAGATAGGCGATCTTATGACAAAGCAGATGTTCAAGACCCTCGGCCTGATGACCGGTACCGCCGCGATTGCGCTTGCTCCGGCCAGCGCCATGGCAGCGCCACTCTCCGAAGCGCAGGCGACCGCCTTGCTGGCGAAGATGAACCAGCTTGAGCAGGAAGTTGCCGACCTGAAGCGGGAACTGGGCAATTTGCAGCAGTCACAGCAGGCATCCCGCCAGGCCGCGAGCAGCGCGATTGCCGATACCAACGCGAAAATCGCAGCAACCGATGCGAAAATCGAACAGCAGAAGCCGGTCAAGGTCGCCTTCAAGGGCGCGCCGGAGATCAAGGGCGAAGACGGCTGGAGCTTCAAGCCGCGCGGGCGCATGCTCTATGATTTCGGCACGGTCAGCGCGCCGGATTCGATCAACGATGCGGGTCTTGGCTTTGCCAATGAAGCGCGGCGCATCCGGCTGGGCGCGTCGGGATCGATCCCGGGCGGATTCGGTTACAAGCTGGAAGCGGATTTCGCGGACAATACGGTCGATCTGACCGACGCCTTTCTCACCTATGAAGATGGCGGGCTGACGATCACCGCGGGCCAGCATAATAATTTTCAGGGGCTGGAAGAGCTGTCGAGCAGCAACGACACCAGCTTTATCGAGCGCGCCGGCTATACTGATGCCTTTGGCTTTGAAAGGCGGGTCGGGCTTTCGGCGCAATATGGCGCGGGCATCCTTCTGCTCCAAGGCGGGGTGTTCACCGACAATATCACCGATCTCGGTGATGATGTGAACGATAGCATAGGTTTCGACCTGCGTGCGGTGGCGATGCCGGAATTCGGTGAGACCCAGACACATTTCGGGGCATCCTATCATTATCGCGATCTCGGCGACGCGATCACCGCGCAGCGCTATCGCCAGCGACCGGCGGTGCATTTTACCGACACACGGTTCCTCAACACCGGCAATATCGACAATGCCCAGTCGGAAACCAGCATCGGCCTGGAAGCGGCGGTGATTTCCGGTCGTTTCCACGCCGTCGCGGAAACCCACTGGCTGACGCTGAACCGCAATGCCAATTTCGCCGATCCGACCTTTTTCGGCGGCTCGGTCGAGGCCGGCCTGTTCCTGACCGACGACACGCGCGGATATAAGCAAGGCGTGTTCAAGGGCGTCAAGGTCTCCAATCCGATCGGCCAGGGCGGCATGGGCGCGTGGCAGGTCAATGTTCGCTATGACCGGCTCGACCTGACCGACAGCGGTTTTGCCGGCGGCACCCAGGACGCCTATCAGGCATCGCTGATCTGGACCCCGGTCGATTATGTCCGCTTCATGCTCTCTTATGCCAAGCTCGATTATCGCGACGCAGCGATCCTTGCGGCGGGCAGCAGCGACTATAGCGTCGACAGCCTTGCCGGACGCTTCCAGATCAGCTTTTGATACCCGGCCACCCGCAGTCATGCTGCGGGTGGCGGTCGTGCGATGTCGCCGGACAAGGGCCGGCGCGCAATCCCCCCTCCAATCCTGAATAGCAGAGCGTGATTGGCCTATCGGGCCTCGCCGGTTGTTTCGCGATATTGACGACGGGCCCGATCGCGCCAGCCAGTGGCCCCGGTGCCGAGAGACTGCAGAGCGCAGCGCCCCTGCGTCATTCTATCCCCGGCTGGTACAAAAAAGGGGCCGTTGTCGCCAACAGCCCCCTCGATGATTGCCACATTCTATCTAGTTCGCATGGCAATCCGTGATCATGGCATGGTAGACAGACCCGCCTATTGCAGCACGTCTTTCTTGAGGAGCGGCAGATTCTTGGCCACGTCCATCATCTCAACCCGGGTTGCGTCGGGGGAAGCGATCAGGCCGGCCTTAACCAGATAACCGTCTCTCGTGCCCGCCGAGACAAATTCCGTAATATATTCCTGAATGCCCGGGATCACGCCGATATGCTGTTTTTTCACATAGATATACAGCGGACGGGCGCCAGGGTATTCGCCGGACGCGATCACGTCATAGGCAGGGACAACGCCGGAAATGGCGATGCCACGGACCGTGTCCTGATTTTCCTCGAGGAAGCTATAGCCGAAGATGCCGACCGCTTTCGGGTTGGATTTGAGCTTCTGGACGATCAGATTGTCATTCTCGCCGGTTTCCAGATAGGGGCCGTCGGTGCGGATGTCGTGGCAGATCGCCTCATATTCATCCTTGTTGCTTTCCTTCAGCGCCTTGGTCGCGGCATCGGTCTTGCAACCGACTTCCATGATCAGTTCGGTCAGCGCGTCACGCGTACCGGACGTCGATGGCGGGCCGTAGACGCTGATCGGCATCGACGGCAAAGACGGGTCGATGTCGGACCAGTTCTTGTT
>CAJQNR010000087.1 GCA_905479715.1 uncultured Sphingorhabdus sp. | reverse complement strand
GCGCTGGAGGCGCTCGACCGGTCGATTATCGATGCCGGTGAAGCCGAGGACAAGCTCCACGAAGCGGCGGCTGCGCTGAACTTTGACCCGCAGCGACTCGACGACATGGAGACCCGCCTGTTCGACCTCAGGGGGCTGGCGCGCAAGCACCGGGTGGAACCGGACAAGCTGTCGGACCTGCTCAATGACCTGCAGAAAAGGTTGGCGGCGATCAGTGATGGCGGCAGGACATTGGAAGATTTGGAGGCATCTTTGGTTGGTGCCAGGACATCCTATATTGCGGCGGCGGAAAACCTGCGGGCAAAGCGGGCCAAGGCGGCCAAGGCGCTGGACAAGGCGGTCGCCGGGGAATTGGCACCGCTCAAGCTGGATGCGGCCAGATTTGAGACTTTACTTGAAGAACTGCCCGAAGAACATTGGAATAAAAGCGGAATGGACCGGATCGAGTTTCTGATCTCGACCAATCCGGGTGCGCCGCTCGCCCCTCTCGGCAAAATTGCGTCAGGAGGTGAACTTTCCCGGTTCATTCTGGCCCTGAAAGTCGCTTTGGCGGAAGAATTTGGGGCAAAATCGATCATTTTTGACGAAATCGACCGCGGCGTCGGCGGCGCGGTGGCCTCGGCCATCGGCGATCGCCTGTCACGCCTGTCGAAAGGTGCGCAGCTGCTGGTTGTGACCCACAGCCCGCAGGTCGCCTCCAAGGGCGACGCCCATATGCTGATCAACAAGTCGCGGAGCGGCACCGTATCCCGCACCGATGTCAGCGCGCTGGACAAGGAAGGCCGGCGGCAGGAAATTGCACGGATGCTGTCGGGCGCGGATGTGACCGATGAGGCGCGGGCGCAGGCGGACCGGTTGCTGGAGGGGGTTTGATGAAACAGCTGTTTTTGCTCTGTGGCACTCTTCTTGTTAGTTCCTGTGTGCTTGAACCAATGTTTGCTGTTGATGTCGATGAGCCAGTAGAATCTGCTAAGCTTACGTTGAATGGTAATTCGGCAAACATGATGAAAAACGTCGATGGCCGTTACTGGGCCAAGTGGGGAGGGTCCGACGCTGGGGGCAGTATCGATATTTTCTATCCCGACGGTGCTGTAGCGAAATGTGAAATTGGATATGTAACGCACGGTCATGGAGTGCCAGAAATTCAATCGTTCGAAGTCAAGAACCGGAAGTGCGAACAGCAATATTGAACGAACTACATAACCTCTCCGAAGCCGATGCCGCGAACGAACTGATGCGCCTGGCGCGCACCATCGCCAAGCATAACAAGCTCTATCACGCCGAGGACACGCCGGAAATTTCCGATGCGGAATATGACGCGCTGGTGCGGCGGAACAATGAACTGGAAGCAGCCTTTCCGCATCTGGTGCGGGAGGATAGTCCGAACAGGCTGGTCGGGGCGGCGGTGGCGGCTTCGCCTTTGTCGAAGGTCAGGCACGAGCAGCGGATGATGAGCCTCGACAATGGCTTTTCGGATGAAGATATCGCCGAATGGCTGGCGCGCGTCCGGCGCTTTTTGAATCTGGACGAGGGCGCGTCGGTGACGGTGACGGCGGAGGACAAGATTGACGGATTGTCCTGCTCGCTGCGCTATGAAAAGGGCGAGCTGGTTCTGGCCGCGACGCGCGGCGACGGCCAGGTGGGCGAGGACGTGACCGCCAATGTGCGGATGATCGAGGATATTCCGCAATCTCTCGGTTCGTCTCGAGCGCAGTGGAGAGACGGTGAGGCGGGAACAGGTGTCTCGACTGCGCTCGACAGGAACGGCAATTTCCCACCCATCCCCGACCTGTTCGAAATCCGCGGCGAGGTCTATATGGCCAAGGCCGATTTCGCCGGGCTCAACGAGCGGCTGATGGAAGAAGGCAGGGCCGATGCGGAGGCCAAGGGGGTTGATTTCGACCCGGCGAAGATCCGCCAATTTGCCAATCCGCGCAACGCCGCCGCCGGTTCGCTGCGGCAGAAGGATGCGAATATCACCGCCAGACGAGGGCTGAAATTCTGGGCGCATGGCTGGGGCGTGCATAGCGAGGTGCCGGGCGAGACCGCATTTGACGTCATGACGGCGATTGCCAGCTGGGGCGTCCCGGTGTCACCGCTGGTGAAGCGGGTGGACAGTCTCGACGCCATGCTCGCCCATTATCGCCATATCGAGGCGGAACGGGCGGACATGCCCTATGATATTGATGGCGTGGTCTACAAGGTCGACCGGCTCGACTGGCAGCAACGGCTCGGTTTTGTCGCCAAGGCGCCGCGCTGGGCGATCGCGCATAAATTCCCCGCCGAGCAGGCGCAGACGACGCTGGAGAGCATCGATATCCAGGTCGGGCGTACCGGCAAGCTAACGCCGGTCGGGCGGCTGAAACCGGTCACGGTCGGCGGTGTGGTCGTGTCCAATGTGACGCTGCACAATCGTGACGAGATTGCCCGGCTCGGCGTCCGTCCGGGCGACCGGGTGGTGATCCAGCGCGCCGGGGATGTGATTCCGCAGGTGGTCGACAATCTGACCCGCGACGAACCGCGCGAACCCTATCATTTCCCGGATCACTGCCCCGAATGCGGCAGCGAGGCGGTCGCCGAGGAGGGCGAGGTCGATGTTCGTTGCACCGGCGGACTGATCTGTCCGGCGCAGCGTTTCCAGCGTCTGGCGCATTTTGTTTCGCGGGTGGCGCTGGATATTGACGGACTGGGCGAGAAAAGCATCGCCGAATTTATCGAGGCTGGCTGGCTTGAGAGCCCCGCCGATATTTTCCGTTTGCACGAGCATCGCGCCGAAATATTGGCGCGCGAAGGCTGGCAGGAAAAGTCTGTGGATAATCTGTTGGCGGCTGTGGAAAAGAAACGTCATCCGGATGCGGCAAGACTGCTGTTCGGGCTCGGGATTCGCCATATTGGTGCGGTAACGGCAAAGGATTTGCTGAAGAATTTCAGGACTTTGCCGAAGTTGCGCGCAATAGCAGAGCTCGCGCAGCAATCGGAAAAATACCGCTCATCTCGCGCGCAGTCGAGAGATGGTGATGACGGAACTGGTGTCTCGACTTCGCTCGACACGAACGGGGAGATTGCGCTCGACACGACCGGGGAGACTGCGCTCGACACGACCGGGACGGAAGCGGGTGACGCCGCATGGGCGGAAATCACCTCGATCGACGGTGTCGGTCCGACCGTCGCTCGGGCATTGGCCGATTTCTTTCACGAACCGCATAATCGCGCAGTCTGGGACGATCTGCTCAGCGAGGTGTCACCGCCCGACTATATTGTTGAAACCCGCGATAGCGCGGTGGCGGGAAAGACCGTGGTCTTCACCGGCAAGCTGGAAACTATGAGCCGCGACGAAGCCAAGGCGCAGGCGGAGGCTCTGGGGGCCAAGGCGTCCGGGTCGGTGAGCGCGAAAACCGATCTGGTGGTCGCCGGACCCGGTGCGGGATCGAAAGCGAAAAAGGCGGCGGAACTCGGGATCGAAGTGATTGACGAAGCTGCCTGGGCGGAGATTGTCGCCGCGGCGGGCTAGGCGGTTTCGAAAACCGGCCTCGGCGATTTTGAAAGGAAGAGCAGTTGAAATTTCTGGCGATAGTCGTGGCCCTCTTCCTATCCGGTCTTTCACCGTTGCAGGCCCGGGATGTCATCGCGTCCGAGCCGCTGACGATCGGGACCTCCTATCGGGTCTCGACCCATGGCGCCGAAAGACGCGTCAATGTCGTGCTGCCCGCCGATTATGACAGGAGTGATCGCACCTATCCCATATGGATCATGCTGGATGGCGGGACGAAACAGGATTTTTTCCTGACCCTGGGCATGGAGCGCTGGAACCAGCTTTGGCAGCGCAGCGCTCCGGTGATCTTTGTCGGCGTCGAAACGGTTGATCGTCAACGCGAATTGCTCCCGCCAACCGGTTCAAAAGCCGAAATGGAACGCTATCCCACGGCGGGGGAAAGCGCGTCGTTCCGGGAGTGGTTGGCGACCTCGGTCCTGCCCCTGGTGAGGGGCAAATATCGGGACGATGGCCGCGCCTTTCTCGCCGGGGAGAGCGCTGCCGGTCATTTTGTCGCCGAAACCTGGGCGCTCGCACCTGATATGTTCGCGGGCTATGCGGCCCTGTCGCCCAGCTTGCAATGGGATGACCAACATCTTGCGCGGAGCCTCTCCGGTCTGAAGACTCTCGATCGGCCACCCCTGTTCATCTCTCTGGCTGACGAAGGCGGGGCGACCGAGGAGGGCGTGGTTCGCTTTGTTGCGGATGCCGGTGCGAACCTGTGTTTTGCGGATCGCCGCACGGAATTGGTTCATGCCAATATGCTGCACGGTTTGTTGCCCGAAGCGCTGCAATATCTTTTGCCCACGGACGCTGACTGGCTGGAGGAATATGGCCTGACACTGGAGTGCAGCGGCCGCGCGCGCGAAGAGGCATGATCTAGCGTGGACGGTGAGCTGGTTCCCTGAACCACCGCGATATCATCGACAAGGCGGCGAGCGCATGTCTTCAGGCATGATGTGCAAGGTTCATTCCCGGCTTTCCGGAAACCAGCGCATTACACCGCCCTGAAACGGCGTCCAGCGTCCGGTGCGAATGCCCGCCTGTTGCAGGACATCGCTGGTCCAGTTGTTGCAGGTGTGGAAGGCGCTGTAATGGCCGCTGGCCCGATAGAAGAGGTCCTGCTGGCCATAGCCCGGTGACGGTTGCGAGCGATCGTGATCGTCGAGCACGAAGCGGGCTTCGATTGCTGCCGCGATTTTCCGGTATTCTGCCTCGCTGACCTTCAGCCGGCGGCGATAATAGGGATAAGCCTGTGGATATTTCAGGTGATGGATGTGGACAAGTACGTCGTCGCTGCCGAAAATCGCGCTCAGCGCATCACTTGGTCGCAAGTCGGTCCAGAAGCGGGTGTTGCGATAGACGCCTTCATGGCCCCATCCGACCAGAATATGGCTGCCATAGAGAGACGGGTCCGCGAGATGTTCAGGGCGGATCAGCGGTGACCAGTCGTGAACATCGCTCCACACCGGCATGATGATCCCGGTATGGAGACCATTGGTTTCGATGAACAGTTCGATGCCGTCATCCGCGCTCTGCCAGTCCTGATTGGCGGGCAGCAGGCTGCCGCCCAGCGCCGCCAGCAGATAGAGGACGATGACCGCAGCCAGCGCAAGGGCGGTGCGTTTCAACCATTTCAGCGCTATAGTTGCCATCGTAACCTTTTTTGCTGTAAGATCGCGCCATGCTGACCACACCGGATCCCGAAACCCATGTCTATGACAAGCCGCCAGCGCACGCAAATGCCGACTGGACGATCGATCAGGACTGGCAAAGCTATTCCGCGGAAGAGCATGAGACCTGGGACATATTATTCGCAAGGCAGCGCGAAATGCTGCCGGGCAGGGCGGCGCAGGCGTTTCTCGACGGCATCGACATATTGAACCTGTCGCAGCCGGGCATTCCCGATTTTGAAGAGCTCAACCGGATATTGATGGACGCCACAGGCTGGCAGGTTGTCGCCGTTCCCGGTCTGGTACCGGATGATGTTTTCTTTGACCATCTTGCCAACCGGCGCTTTGTCTCCGGCAATTTCATCCGGCGGCGTGACCAGCTCGACTATCTGCAGGAACCGGATATTTTCCACGACGTCTTCGGCCATGTGCCGATGCTCGCCGACCAGCGCTTCGGGGACTATATGGCCGCTTACGGTCGCGGCGGGCTGCGGGCCCTGGAATATGGCACGCTCAAGCAACTGGCGCGGCTTTACTGGTATACCGTGGAATTCGGCCTGATCCAGGAAGCGGAAGGCCTGCGCATCTATGGTGCGGGCATTGTCTCCAGCTATGGCGAGAGCGTGTTTGCGCTTGATGATCCCAGTCCAAACCGCATCCTGTTTGATCTCGAGCGGGTATTGCGCACCGAATATCGGATCGACGATTATCAGCAGAATTATTTTGTCATCCCCAGTCTCGACGAACTGCTGCGGGTGACCGTGGAGACAGACTTCAAGCCGCTCTATGACAGGATCGCCGACCTGCCGGACATCAGGATCGCCGAGATTGTCGAAGGTGATGTGGTGTTGACCAAGGGCACGCAGGACTATGCGCTTTCGCAATCGGGGGACGCTGTGGTTGTTTGATTGCGATAATCCCCGCATCGAGCGTGGCGCGCCAGCCTAAATCTCCCCGAAATAATCCGATGCCAGCGGTGATTTGCTCTGATGCGGCTTGCGGCGCCAGCCATATTTCTTTGATTTGACCAATGTCAGGCTCGGCCATTCATTGTCCAGTTGCGTGTGTCGCAGGCGAAATCCCTCGCGGACATAGGCGCGGACGACTTCGGCTTTCTGGCGGGCGAGCAAGCCGGCGAGCAGGAGCACGGTTCCGCTGGTGGATGCGGCGGCAATTTGCGGGGCGAGAGCGACCAGCGGGCCAGCCAATATATTGGCGATGATCAGATCATAGGGTGCCCGCTGTTTCAGCGCCGGATGATCGAGGCCGTTGCTCTGGACCAGCCGGATCTGGCTGCGGCGATTGCCGAGCGGGATAGCGTTGAGTTCGCTATTTTCTTGGGTAACCGTCACTGCAATCGGGTCGATATCGCTGGCGATGATTTTCGCGTCCGGCCAGAGATGGTGGGCGGCAAAGGCGAGCAGGCCGGTGCCGGTGCCGACATCGGCGATATTGCGATAGCGGTGGCCGGTGCGCTTGAGCCGGTCGAGGCTTTGCAGGCAGCCCATGGTTGTTTCATGATGGCCGGTGCCAAAAGCCTGTCCGGCGTCGATGCGGAGATTGGTCAGCTTCGGATCGGCGGACGGCTGGTCGCTCGACGTATGAACATGGAAACGACCGGCGCGCAATGGCTCGAGCCCTTGCTGGCTGAGCGTCACCCAATCCTCGTCATCGAGCATCTCGACAAACGGCTGGAAAACGGCGGCCTTGGCGGACGGCGAGAGTTGCAGCAGATTTTCGATCAGCGCCGCATCCGGCTCGGTCTGGCAATAGACATCGATCATCCACTCGTCGGGGCGCTTGCTGTCACTCTCGCTGGCGACAATTGTCGGGGTGGAATCGCTGCCCGCAATGAACAGCTGATCCTCGGCGAGCCCGTCCGCTTCGGCCCGGGTGCAGGGGAGCGAGACTTTCCAGGTCCTGGTCAACGCAGCCACCGATCAGGCATTGACATTTTCCTGCTCGAGCTTGTCGC